>JANYFI010000070.1 GCA_025362765.1 Ferruginibacter sp.
ATGGAAGAAGATGCTGGCAAAAGCTTACATGATGTAGATGAAAATTACACGGCAATTGATTTAAACCGGGCGGGTGTTCCCTTGCTTGAAATTGTAAGCGAGCCAGACCTGCACAGCAGCGAAGAAGCTTTTGCTTATGTAACGGAATTGCGTCGGCTGGTGCGCTGGCTCAATATCTGCGATGGCAATATGGAAGAAGGCAGCATGCGTTGTGATGCCAATATCTCCATTCGTTTAAAAGGCGAAACAAAGCTGGGCACCCGGGTAGAAGTAAAAAACTTAAACAGCATCCGCAATGTAAAACGTGCCATTGATGTGGAAGTAAGCCGCCTGATTGATATTGTGGAAAGTGGTGAAAAAGTAATTCAGCAAACAAGGAGTTACGATGCCGACAACAACACTACTTTTTCGTTGCGCAGCAAGGAAGAGGCAGACGATTACCGCTATTTTGCTGATCCGGATCTTACACCATTTAACATCACCGATGAATTTTTACAACAGGTAAAAGATGCACTGCCTGCACTGCCTGAAGAACTGGAAAAAAAATACATCTCTGTGTTTAATTTACCTGCGTATGATGCGCAGGTTATTTGCGGCGATAAATTACTGGTTGATTTTTTTGAAGCTACCATACAACACACCAATCATTATAAAGCAGTGGTTAACTGGTTGATGGGGCCGGTTAAATCTTATTGCAATGAAAAAAATATTGACCTTTCCGCCTTTCCATTAACGCCGGAAAAACTCAACGCAATGATTCAATTGGTGGATGATGGCAAGGTGAATTTTAGTGTAGCCTCTTCTAAAATTTTCAATGCATTACTGGCCGATCCGCAAAAGCAGCCTTTGCAAATTGCAACTGAATTAAATTTGTTGCAGGACAGTGACAGCGATTCTGTAGCCCTGTTAGTAGATGAGGTTATTGCTAAGTTACCGGCAAAAGTAAAGGAATACCAGGGTGGCAAAAAAGGACTAATCGGCCTATTTGCCGGCGAAGTAAAAAAATTAAGTAAAGGAAAGGCTGATATGGCATTGGTAAATAAATTACTGGCCGAAAAATTAAACTAATAAACTAAATGAAGAACTTACTCACGATGGCTGTATGTACTGCCATTTTATTTTCCTGCAATAATAAAAACGAGACCGGGAAATTTACCGTTAACGGACAAATTAAAGGTGCTCCCGATCAAAAAATATATTTGGAAGAATTGTTCTTCAGTCAAAAAAATCCTGAAGTGCTGGATACCGGTGACATAAAAAATGGCCATTTTACTGTATCGGCACTGGCGGTGGAAGAAGGGTTGTACCGCATTCGCCTGGAAAAAGACAGCGCTTTTTTTGTGTTGATTAACGATGAAAATAAAATTGATTTTACGGCCGACTACAGTAAGTTGACCACCGAAGCAGGTGATTTCACCTCACCTGCGAATGCTTCATTAAAAAAATTCATTAACGGCCTGCGTACGCAAAGAGCGGCACTTCAAACTCAGGCCACTGAAATACAGCAGATGGCTGTAACTGGACAACCAGACAGCGTGGTATCTATTCAAAAAAGCCAATTCGCTGAAAAGGAAACAGTGTACAAACATTTTATTACACAATACATTGATACCACCAGCGACGCAGTGGTGGCCATGTTCGCATTGGGCTATTCGCAAAACATAGCTCCGGAAAACCTCGAAAAAGCGGTAACTGATTTACCAAAAAGATTTCCGAAGCACATGGCGCTAAACAGCATGGTGGCGCAGTTTACTCAATCGCTTGCTAAAGAAAATGCAAAGCCGCACGTTGGCGGAATGGCCCCAGACATCAATTTACCTGACACTTCCGGAAAGCCTTTTGCACTAAGTATGTTAAGAGGTAAATATGTGTTGATTGATTTTTGGGCGAGCTGGTGCAGCCCTTGCCGTGCGGAAAACCCCAACGTTGTAAAAGCGTATAATACTTTTAAAGATAAAAACTTTACCGTGCTCGGCGTGTCACTTGACCAGGAAAAAAGTCAATGGGTAAATGCCATTAACTCGGATAAATTAACCTGGAATCATATCAGTGATCTTAAATACTGGAGCAGTGCCGCCGTTGATTTATATGGCTTCGACGGTATTCCATTCAACGTGCTGGTTGACCCGTCAGGAAAAATTATTGGCATGAACCTAATTGGTTTAGCCCTGGAAAATAAACTACTGGAAGTATTGAAATAACGCTTTGCCTGAATTTAAAAGTGCCGAAAAACCGGCAGTTGTTAAATCCTGTTTGAGGATAATTCTTTTATTCACGACAAGCTACTTTCTTACTTTTTTATAAGTTCCTTTACCAGCATAGTATCTTCTTTTAGGTATGGTATATTATAACCGCCGGTGTCAATAATTGTTGCAGGAAACATTTTTTTTAAGGAAAGCCTGTCTTGTGAGTTCAGGCTAGTGTTGAACAAATACAACGTATGCAGCTTACCTAATTTTTTTAATGATTGTATTCCCTGAATGGTAATTTTTGTTTCAGCCAGGTTTAAGTATTGTAACGAAGCAAGATTAGTCAGTTGGGTCAATCCTTTATCAGTAATCTGTGTGCCGGATAAATCAAGCCTTGTAAGATTTGTAAGCTGCCCAATGTTTGTCAACGTTTCGTCGATGGTATTTGTGTTGGCTAATTTAAGCCAGATGAGTTGTGGTTTTAGCTGAACCAATAATTGCAAATCCGATTTATCAACCAGGCTATCCGTTACAAAGTTTGCCTGTAGGTAATTGATATTTTGTGCAACTGGCAATACAATAATACTTTTTCCTTTTAGCTGGTCAATGAGTTTTTCATCAGCCCTTGCAACTGCCACCACTGGTATGTCGGTCCTTTCGTTTCTTAATACGGGTGCTGCCTGCAGGGCGGTTAAAAAAGATTTGATTTTATCTGTCTGAGCCAGTTCCTTTGCTTTCTTTTGAGTGTCTGCATTATTAGTGATCCACCAATGTAACAGGGCTACCTGGTTTTCAGTTAACTGCGGCTTCTCCTTGGGTGGCATGTGGTGTTCATCGTCAGTCGGCAGCAACAATCTTTTAATCAGTTCACTTTCTCCGGCATTGCCGGGCGTTATAACTTTGCCATCTTTTCCTCCCTTCATCAATAAGCTGATTTCATCCATTCGCAGACTGCCTTTTTGTTTATTGGCATTGTGACAACTATAGCATTTTGTTTGAAAGATAGGAGTTATTATATCTGAATAAACAATTGCCTCCTGCGCATTGGCGACAGGTTTGATAGATGTATTAGCCATGCTGTCTGTACTAAATATTTGTTGCAGCGGTTTAATTAAATAATCTGACCCATGCGTTAACGACCCACCTAAATGACCGGTTATCATCAGCAATAACAACAACCCAAGGGATAATATTTTTTTATTGACTGCGAACGCAGGGTTTTTTTCTTTGGCGTACAATATGAGTGATACCAGCGTTACGGCAATACCCATCCACATGTGCCAGCTTACCAACGATTGGTCATAGTCATCGCTGATGGATAATAAATAGCCGGTAATGCAGGAAGCAAATGCGGTAACAGAACCTATCAATAAAATTAAAGGAACGGCTGGTTGCAATGCAACATATTTATTTTTTCGGCTCATCCACTGAAGCATTAGTGCAATCAGTAAAATACCCAGCGGTAAATGAACCAGCAGTGGATGAAGATGACCAAAAAATTCGATAACGGACAAAAGTATCAAAAAATAAAAATTTTATTATTTAACCAATCTTTAAAATAAAATATGCCAATTTTTTTACTGGGACTAACACAAATTTTTTTACTCAGTAAGGTGCAATCCCACATTAATCTTCTACATGCCCCGCTCCGCAGCGGTGAAGAATAGCTATAGCCTTTTTTACAAATATCGTTTCCTCAACAAATGCATCATGTATACATTAATAGCCCATTGATCCGCCAATGGCTGACGGGTGTAAGGCACAGTAGGCATATAATCCGGTGGACCAAATTCTGTCAATACCGTTAAGGTTTCGCCTTGTTGTTTTTTTTTAGCAACTACAGCATCCCACCAGGCAAAATGTGCTTTAACTGCATCATCCCATTCCGGCGCTCTTGGGTCGCTTACCTGTGGCCCTTCAGCATGGCCAATGCGGGCATGCAAATGATCGGTTCTTTGTATGGCAAGGTTTACGGTTTCCTGCTGATCGGCCAGCAGGGTTTCGCTAACGTTACACCAATGCGAAATATCCATTGTTATCCTCAACTCCGGTATTTGCTGAAAAAAATGTTTTGCTACCGGCGCAGCAAACAACATCCTGGAGCGGTGTGTTTCATGGCAAATTTTGATGCCTGTTTGTTTTGCGAGCGCCAATGTAAAATCAACAATGGCTTTGTTTTCTTCAAAACTAAAATAGTCTTTGCCACTATGGCAATTGATGTACAAAGGCCGCTGGCTTTTATTGGTGGCAGCGGCAGTAATCATTTGTTTAAACGTGGCAAAATGCTCCGCAAAATTACTTTGATGACCTGCTGTTAAAAACCCAACTTCGAGGGAATATTTTTTTAAACCGGCAAAAAGTTCGTCTACATCTTTTTGGGTAGATGGCCACCACATCTCTATCCCGTCGTACCCTTCTTCTTTTACTTTGGCGCAAAAACTATCTATGTTGCCCTGGTAACCCCAATTGGTGGCCAATACTTTTAGCTGAAAACCTGTATTCATGAAATTAAATTTTTGTGGTGCTGCAAAAACATCCAGTGACGAAAGCAATAAAGCAGTAGTGGCAGATGTGGTGGTTTGTAAAAAATTTCTCCGGTTAAATAACATAGTGAGTATTAAATTCTAGCTCAAAATATCTGTAATCACTTTTCCTCTTGTATCTGTTAATCTAAAAGGTCTTCCCTGGAATTCATAAGTTAGTTTTTCGTGGTCAAATCCCAGTTGATTTAAAATGGTTGCCTGGATATCAAAAGGTTCCACTTTACCACTGATCGCACTATAGCCGATTTCATCCGTTTCGCCGTAAGTGAATCCTTTTTTAATGCCTGCTCCGGCCATCCACATGGTGAATGCTTCTGTGTGATGATCTCTTCCTTTGTACGGATTTGGTTTGCCCTCGCGGTTTTCCGCCATTGGTGTGCGGCCAAATTCACCACCCCAAACTACCAGTGTTTCTTCGAGTAAGCCACGTTGTTTTAAATCCAGTATCAGTGCCGTAATACATTTATCTACTGAGCGGCACTTGTTGATAAAACCCAGGTCAATAGCAAGGCTTGCATCTGTACCATGGCTATCCCAGCCCCAATCAAACAACTGTACAAACCGAACGCCTTTTTCTACCAGTTTCCTGGCCAGTAAAACATTGTTTGCAAAAGAGCCTTTGCCAGGTTTGCTACCATACATTTCGTGAATATAATCCGGTTCATTGCTGATGTCCATCACTTCGGGGGCGGCAATCTGCATATTATAGGCCATCTCATATTGCGAAATGCGGGAGAGTATTTCAGGATCATTATAGGATTTGTATTCCTCGGCATTTACTTCGTTGATGGCATCGATACTTGCTTTGCGCAAGTCCCTGCTCATTCCTTCAGGATCCTTTATAAACAATACCGGGTCACCTTCGCTGCGGCATTGAACGCCCTGGTACACGCTGGGTAAAAAACCACTTCCCCAAACACTTTTACCTGCATCGGGGTTTTTACCTCCGCTCGTCAATACAACAAATCCCGGCAGATTTTGATTTTCGGTTCCGAGGCCATAAGTTGTCCACGATCCGAGGCTCGGTCTGCCTAAGCGGGCAGAGCCCGTATGAACCATTAATTGTGCGGGTGCATGATTGAACTGATCTGTTGTCACCGCTTTTAAAAAACTTAGTTCATCCACAATGCTTGCCAGGTGAGGCATGTTTTCGCTCACCCATGTTCTTGACTCTCCATGTTGTGCAAACTTTGCCTGCGGCCCCAACATTTTTGGAACACCCCGGATGAAAGCGAATTTTTTTCCCTGTAGCAATGATTGCGGACAATCCTGCCCGTCCATTTTCATCAGCTCGGGCTTATAGTCAAAAAGCTCCAATTGAGAAGGAGCGCCGGCCATGTGGAGATAAATAACACTCTTTGCTTTGGCCGCAAACTGTGGTAATTTGGGTAAAAGGGGATGTGCAGGATCAAAGGTTACACCACTTTGTTGAACAGGTGAATTGGTGCAACTTCCAAACATAGAACCAAGCGCCAGCGCACCCAATCCCATGGCACTTTCTTTTATAAAGTGACGCCTGGTTTGCATGCGAATCACTGCTCTTTCTGCTTCTCTTAGCAGGCGCTGATTATGCAATTCTTTTTGTGTCATTGTAAATTTTTTATGCAATATTTTTTTCACATAAAGACGGGCAACACCTTGTTATTTGTTGCGATCTTTGTTGCCGGTGTGCGTTTAGTGTGAAACAATTTTTCGCCTGACAATATTTTTATCTTCGTAATCCCTCCTTCAACTCAATTTTTCGTCACTACTTCATCCAGATTCAACAGTGCATTCGCCACTACCGTTAAAGCGGCGGTTTCGGGATTAGTATGTTCATTGATGCCTCCAACCATTTCGCAGGCATTGTTAGCATTGCTTTTAAATTGGTTGTATCCTGTTTGATATAAATTCATAAATGCCTGTAAACTTTTTTTATTGATGGGATGATGTGTTGCCAGTTGATACCCCGTTTCAATTTGTGCCTGAACATCTTTACCGGCCATCGCCTGCATTCTTAAGGCAAACTGCCGGGCAAGATCAATGTATGCGGGATCATTTAAAGTAGTAAGCGCCTGCAACGGTGTATTGGTACGAATGCGTCGTACCGTACATCCTTCACGGGAAACACCATCAAATGTGAGCATAGATGGATAGGCAGCAGATCGTTTCCAATATGTGTACAATGCCCGTCGATACTTGTCTTCGCCCTTACTTTCTACCCACTCTGCTCCATTCCAGGGCGAAAGCCAAATGCCTTTTGGCTGAAAGGGAAATACACTTGGTCCATACATTTTATAACTTACAACACCGCTGATGCAAAGCGCCTGATCTCTTATTTCCTCTGCCGATAACCTTACCCTTGGATAACGGGCATACCATTTATTGGTTGGATCTTTCTTTAGCTGATCGGACGATATTTTCGACTCTTGCCGGTAAGTGGCGCTTAGTACGATGGTTTTAATTAATCGCTTCAGACTCCATTTGTAGTCATGCATCAATTGATAACTCATCCAGTTAAGCAACTCAGGATGGGTGGGTGTTGCGCCTTGCGAACCCATGTCTTCCAGTGTTTCTACCAGGCCGGTGCCAAACAATTGTTCCCACACCCGGTTAACCATTGTTCTTGCAGTTAAAGGATTTTTAGGCGACACCAGCCATTGTGCCATACCGAGTCTGTTCGCCGGGGTAGTAGAAGGTAAGCCGCCCAACGAAGCGGGAATACCCGGTTGTACAACGGCACCTTTTACAAGCCAGTTGCCTCTTTCAAAAACGTACGATGTCCGGTGCATGTCTTTCGGATTGTCCATCATAATAGGTGTAGTGGGCACATTGGCATTTACCAGGCGCCAGTATTTTTTTTCAACACTGTCGTAGCCCGGTTTGTTGGCTTCGGCAAGTTCCCCGGTAAAATAAAACCAGTCAAATAAAGCCCCAGTTGCACCTTTGCTTTTTAGCGATGGATTGGTATAGGTAAAATACAGGTGATGCATACCTTGTTGTGGAGTCAATAAAGTTTTACTAATCGCCCAGCCGGTTGTTGTTTTTTTTAATGGAACTGTCGCGATCACTATACCGTTCGGCTGATCCATATGTATTTGCCAGGTACCGCCCCCGGCATAACCCTGGTACCGATAAATTAATTGAGTTCGGTTGGTTAGGTCTACATTTTTTAAACGGCAAAGTGCATTGTTGCGAAAGGCCAGCCATTTGGTATCTGATAATTCACTGTTGGTAAAACTATCACAGGTAAGACTATTGTATGCCGGTTGCCATGTTTTTAAAAAAGTGTAGGCATCCTTTGCTTTGTCAGGGGAAGCATTTTTTTGCAGCCAGCTCGTAATATTTTTTAATTCGTTTTGCATGCTGTCGCTGTAATGCCGCAACAGCGGATAATCGGCCTCCGTATCTTCATCTCTTGTATCATTATAGAAGGCTAAAAATTTGTAGTAATCTTCATGTTTAAACGGATCGTAGGGATGGCTATGGCATTGTACACAGGCAAACGTTGTACCCATTGTTGCCTGCCAGGTGGTATTCACCCTATCCATAACGGCGGCCGTTCTGAATTCTTCATTGTCGGTACCGCCTTCGTCATTCGTCATGGTATTGCGTTGAAAGGCGGTGGCAATCAGGTCTTCATCTGTCGGGTTCGGCAGTAAATCGCCCGCTATTTGTTTAGTAAGAAAACTGTCGTAGGGCATATCGCGGTTAAAAGCCTTGATGAGCCAGTCGCGATAATGCCATATGTTTCTGGCGTCATCTCTTTCGTATCCCTTGGTATCTGCATAACGGGCAAGATCAAGCCA
>JANYFI010000073.1 GCA_025362765.1 Ferruginibacter sp.
TCTCCCTGTCTTTTACTATAGCTATTGCTTTTATCGTTAACGCTTATTTCAATATTTGTATCAAAAAACTTTGCAACCTGCGTTGCATTGCCGGTTTTCATAGCTCCTATAACATCATCAATACCTACACGCCCAGTAAAAGAAGATACTATTACCGCCATAGAAAGAAGTGTAAAAATACTTTTCATATAATTATTAGTATTTCATGTTTTACGAAAAAAATGATAAACAAAGGTATTATTGTTTGTTGTAAGACAGTGTTATATTATAATGACAATAACTCTTTTTAAAAAGCCGCAAAAAATGTAGTTTTGAGTTATGAATAATAAAAAAGTTATACTGATAATAATGGATGGATGGGGATTGGGCAAAGTTAAAAGCAGCGATGCCATTCAAAATGCCAATACGCCATTTGTTACTTCCCTTTACCAGAAATACCCTAACTCCACTTTAATTACCTGTGGTGAAGATGTTGGCTTGCCAGAAGGCCAAATGGGAAATAGTGAAGTTGGCCACCTTAACCTGGGTGCCGGAAGGATTGTTTACCAGGAGCTGCAACGTATAAATGTAGCCATCCGCAGCGGCGAATTTCAACAAAACCCTACTTTATTAAAATCCATCCGTTATGCGAAAGAAAATAATAAAACCCTGCATCTATTAGGGCTTGTGAGCGATGGCGGCGTACACTCCCACATAAACCATGTAAAAGCACTGGCATCGCTTTGTGCAACCGAAGGCTTAAAAGATGTATTGGTGCATGCTTTTACCGATGGGCGGGATACCGACCCCAAAAGCGGTTTAAGCTTTTTAACAGAACTTCAACAACACCTTGAAAATAATACCGGGAATATTGCCACCATCACAGGCCGTTATTACGCTATGGATAGAGATAAAAGATGGGAAAGGGTAAAACTGGCATATGATGGAATGGTAAAGGGTATTGGGCTGGAAACAGATGATATTTTAGGGGCAATAAAAAAGAGCTATGCTGAAAATATTTCTGATGAATTTATTAAGCCAATCATAAATGCCAATGTTGCAGATACAAAAATTAAAGATGGCGATGTTGTGATCAGCTTTAACTTTAGGACAGACCGTTGCCGTGAAATTACAGAAGTGCTGACGCAGATAGACATGCCTTTATTTGACATGCATAAATTGAATTTGAATTACACTACCATGACGCAGTATGATTCTTCGTTTCAAAATGTAAACGTGGTTTTTCAAAACGATGACTTGGTTAACACGCTGGGTGAAATTTTGGAGCAAAGCAAAAAAATACAGATCCGTATTGCAGAAACAGAAAAATATCCCCATGTATCTTTTTTTTTTAGCGGTGGCAGGGAAGTGCCTTTTACAGATGAAAAAAGGATTATGGTGCCATCGCCAAAGGTGGCTACTTACGACCTGCAGCCAGAAATGAGCGCCATTGAATTAACTGCAGCAATTATACCTGAAATAGAAAAGCAAACAGCCGATTTTATTTGCCTAAACTTTGCAAATGCAGATATGGTGGGGCATACAGGCGTTTGGGATGCCGTAATTAAAGCTGTTGAAACAGTAGATGCCTGCGTAGAAAAAGTGGTAACCGCTGCCCTTGCGAACGATTATACTATTTTAGTTTTGGCCGATCATGGAAATGCAGATTATGAAATTAATGATGATGGCACGCCTAATACAGCACACTCTTTAAACCTCGTACCGTTTTTTGTAATTGACAAAGATTGGAAAGGGAATTTAAAAAGTGGAAAGCTAGGCGATATTGCACCAACCATCTTATCGATAATGGGCCTGCCGATACCAAACGAAATGACGGGAGATATTTTAACCAGGCAATAATTATCTTCTAAATTAAATTTTGATAGATGACAGTAGTATAAAAAAAGCCTTGTTAATATTAGTGGTAATTATTGTTTTGATACAGTTGATACGCCCCGAAAAAAATATTAGCCTTGTGTTAAATTTAGCCGCCAATAATATCAATAGGCTTTGGCGTGCCAGATAGCGAATATGCTCTTTTACAAACAAGCTGTTACAATTGCCATAGCAACAATATAATTTATCCATGGTATTCAAAATGCAGCTAGTTGAATGGTGGCTGGGCAACTATGTTTAACAAGGTAAGGAAGAGCTTATTTTGATGCATTTGGAAGTTATAAAAATTGCCAAACAATAAAAAAAATTAATACAAATAATGAAGACGGCCAAAGACAAATTTTATGCCTTTTAAGTTTTATTTATGGATGCATAAAATTACAATAGTAAGTACAAATCAAAAGGCGCATGTTACAAATTGGGCAACGAGCTTGCTAAATTCTATTAAATTGAATCAACCTTCAAATAGTCTAATAATGAAAAAACAACTGGCAATCGCTAAAATTTGTACCATTATTAAACTTAATTAAATATGTTTTGTCAATTTGCTAATATTTTATAGCTAAAGCAGCTAAATATACAATCAAATTGTCTATATTTAAAGTGTTAAACCAAGCACAAATATGACAGAAGAAGCCATGCTTTATGGATGTGTCGAAAATAATGCCGTAGCGCAAGACTTTTTATATGCCCATTTCAGCCCTAAAATGTTAGGGGTATGTTATCGGTTTGGCAAAAACCGTGAGGATGCTGAAGATATGCTTCAGGAGGGCTTTATAAAGGTTTTTTCTCAAATTGGGCAATACCGGAATGAAGGTGCCCTTGAAGGATGGATAAGAAGGATTATAGTGCATACTTGTATTAACTCTATCAAAAAAAATAAAAAAT
>JANYFI010000104.1 GCA_025362765.1 Ferruginibacter sp.
CAACTGATTAAGCGGTAATGTTTTCCTAAAACTTGATGAGTGGCAATAATTTTGCCATATCTAAAAATCTGTAAAATCGGTTATCATAATGGATGAGAAATTGCTCAATGGATAAGGCGTACAGTACCTGTAAACATTGAGCTGGTTCAGCATGTATGTATATCACTAAGCAGTATTTTAATGACAGGGAAAAATAATATTTTTGTTTTACACTTAATTGATTTGACGGCGGTATTGGCCGCCCAATTAACCTTTAGTACCAAGTGACGCATACAGTAGATACAATACATTGCCGGTGCACATTACGGGCAGGCTTATTTCATTTTTAAAATACTCCGGATTTTGCTACTTGATTTTTACCGTGTATATTAGCCCGACTGAAAGCTAAATTATATCGTAATTGTAACAAGCAAAAAAAACTATGCAACAGCTGCTCAAAAAAGTAATTCTTAATACGGTGATGGATAAGCGCAAAGAAAAAGCATACACTGCTTTTGAAATGGCAAAGGGTTTTCGTGAATTTAAAATTGTTATTGTAAGGTGGGCAAGGGATATATTTTTAATAGCACTTGGCATTGGTTGCGCTGCCTTTGGGTTAGAAAGCTTTTTACTTCCCAATAATTTTATTGATGGTGGTGCTACAGGTATTTCGTTGCTGTTATCTGAAATAATGAAGGTACCGTTGTACGTTTTATTACTGCTGATCAACCTTCCTTTTGTGTTCATGGGCTTTAAAATGATTGGCCGCCAGTTTGCTGTCAAAACGGCCATCGCAATTACGGGACTTGCCCTGAGTGTCGCCTTTATTCACTTTCCGGAAGTAACACATGACAAACTGCTGGTGGCGGTTTTTGGAGGCTTCTTTTTGGGTGCCGGTATCGGCCTTTCTATCAGGGGTGGCGCTGTTATCGATGGAACAGAAGTGCTTGCAATTTTTTTAAGCAGGAAGTTTGGCACTACTATCGGCGATATTATCATCATCATCAATTTCATTATTTTTTCAGTGGCTGCTTATCTGCTATCGGTGGAAACGGCACTTTATTCACTAATCACTTATCTCGCCGCATCCAAAACACTCGACTTCGTAATAGAGGGTATTGAGGAATATACCGGTGTTACAATTATCTCTTCGCATAACAATCAAATCAGGGAAATGATAATTAATCAAATGGGCCGTGGCGTAACAGTGTATAAAGGTAAAAAAGGATATGGCACCCACGGAGAAACAATTGACACCGACATCGTTTATACAGTGGTAACAAGACTCGAATTGAACCGCCTGAATACGGAAATTATTAAAATAGATCCACACTGCTTTGTTGTAATGAGCAGCGTAAAAGATACAAAAGGAGGTATGATAAAAAAGCGTCCATTGAAACATTAATCTGCTAAAATAATTTTACACCGACATTATTTTTTCTACCGCCATACCGCCTTTCTCCAACAATTAAAAAAATAAAAAAACCAGAATAAATTCCATCCGCAGCGCACTGAAGTCCGTATCATTAATGGATATGCTTAACAGTATATTATAGCTTTATTAAAAAGTGATTTGCTCTTGAGTCTAATAGTTTTAGCCATATTTAATACCAAGAGATATCCAAACGGAACCGATAAAGCCAAATTTCCCGAACTCAAAAATCAATAAAATAAAAATGCCTCACAAAAATTGTGAGGCATTTTAGTATCAGTTCGGGAATTAATAATTCCTAACATTTAATTCTACTCTTCTGTTTTGCGTACGGCCCTTAGCTGTTTTATTGTCAGCAATTGGTTTATCCTGTCCGTAACCTGCAGCAACAAGGCGACTTTCGTCTATTCCTTTACCAACAAAATAAGTTTTCACTGAGTTGGCTCTTGCTTCTGATAATAGCTGGTTTTTATCTGCTTTACCTGTGTTATCAGTATGACCTGAAATATCCACTTTATAGCCTGGATTATCATTTAAAATTGATACTACATTATTTAAAGAAGCATTTGATTTAGCCAATAATTTAGAGCTGCCTGTTGCAAAGAAAATATTCTTAGCGCTCATGTTGATTTTTTTGATGATTTCCGCATTGATAACAGGGCAACCAAAATTCGATGCAGGTCCTGCTTCTGAAGGGCATTTATCTTCTTCATCATTTACTCCATCACCATCTTTATCAGGTATAGGACAACCCTGGTACCTTGCTACACCGGCAACAGTCGGACATTTGTCTTCTTCATCATTTACACCATCGCCATCCGTATCAGGAATAGGACAACCCTGGTACTTGGCCAAACCCTTAACAGTTGGACACTTATCTTCAGCATCAGCAATACCATCACCATCTGTATCTGGACATCCTTTCAGCGAAGCTAAACCAGCCACATCAGGACATGCGTCCAGGCTATCCGGGACTCCGTCATTATCTCTATCTGTAACTACCGGCACAGGAGGCAACGGAGCTAATTTAGGGGCTGCTTCAGTACTACGGATATTTTGGGTGAAACCTAAAGAGTAAAACATATTATTGTCAAGTTTCGCAGTGGCAAGACTGGCACGATAGTTAGCCTGCAAAAACAAATAACCTTCATTAAATAAATTCATTTGAATACCACCACCCAGCGGCACGTAAGGAGCCCAGGTATTTTTGCCATAGGTGCCTATGCCAATACCTGCAGTAATAAATGGATTGATTAAATGATTGTTTGCCAGCAAACGGGCGTGAAAAGATCCTTCAAATTCATTGGTATAAGTGTTAGTAACATTAGCGGCCTTTACATAATCTGTAAACAAACCATTGTAACGAATGGAGTAATCAAGATGACTGGTAAGTCCATGCCAGTACATTATTGAAAAGCCAGGATCTACTTTCCCTATCTTTGGAACCGATGCGGAAAAATCTGTAAGGTTAGCACTGAAGCCAATTGCAGAGCCTTTCTTAGGTCCACCGAAGTCTTGAGCAAAACCAATGTGTGCAACACAAATAAAAAGAATAGTTGCTTTAAGTTGTTTCATAAACATAATAATTTATTTTAGTTAAGAAGAGTCAAAAAACAGGCAGCGTTATATATTAAAATTTTGCCTATTGATTGATTTGCGTTTGCAAAGATATAACATATAGAGACTAATATCAAGCCGAAATGGATGCCATAGTTAAATATTTCAAAAAATGAATTATTTGAAAACAAGAAAGTGAATAATTGAATTGCCCTATATTTGCCAAAAATTAAAAGACTTGGTAGCTCAGCTGGATAGAGCATCAGCCTTCTAAGCTGAGGGTCATTGGTTCGAATCCAATCCAGGTCACTTAATAAAAGCCGCTACTGATGCGGCTTTTATTGTTTTAACGATCAGCATATTAATTGTAAAAACAGGTAATAGTTAATAAAATCTTTAATAAGGGTATGCTTCTACTGCCGAATAATTGCCAAGGTAGCAGCCTGCTGCCTCACCAAAGAACTGGAAAAAGAACCCGTTTCACTACTTAAAAACGATTGGTATATACAATACTATTTCCGGCAGACTTCTTTTGCTGGTAGGTATAGCAATTTCAAACTGATCATTATTAGGGTATGAAACAATTTCGAGACTTTAACCGAACTGCAATCCTATTTTTATACCTCATGATTGCTTTTATAAAGCCGGAAAATATTTGTTTAACCAGGCAATTGTTTTGTTGAAAATATCAGTTCGGAAAGCACCCCCCACGCCATGTTTTTCTCCAGGATACATGTAGTATTCTGCCGGCACGGCAAGTTCCTGCAATTTTTTATACATTTTATCAGCCTGCGATACAGGCACCAACGGGTCGTCGCCGCCATGGAACAAAATTGTTGGTACGGCTGATTCTTTTGTGATGCGGTAATAAGGACTTGCATCAAAAATAATTTTCGCAGTTGGATCAATTACACCCACTAAATTGGCTGCGGTACTTTGCGTTGCCGTGCCTGGCACCCATACAATTTTATCGGCCAAATCGGTTGGCCCCCAAAAATCTACTACCGTTTTAATTTGCTTTTTTGTGTCGTACCCATAGGCATACAACATAGCCATGTAGCCGCCGGCACTGCCACCCATCAATGCAAACTGGTTTGCGTTTAAATTATATTTTTTCCCGGCGATCGTTAAAAATTGCATGGCAGCCGTTACGTCTTCCATTTGCGCTGGAAACCGGTTTTTACCATCCTTAATTAAACGATAGTTCATACTTACCACTACATATCCTTTTTTGCCAACCAGTTCATCTAATAAATATTTGGGAAATTCCTCTTTATCGCCACCTGTCCAGCCACCGCCATGGATGTATAAAATTACTTTTGCATTGTTGTATTTGGGCGGCAGGTAAACATCCATTACATCTTCCGGATAAGTAAAACTATATTTTACATTCGGCAGTTTGATATAGTTCGCCACTGCAGCAACCGGGTACGATACTTTTATTGCAGTATGGCCATCTAACAAACTATTTTGTTGTAAATATTTAATCAGCTCTTTTGGATGGTCTGAACGTAAACCCTGTACCCCCTTGCCCACTGCGGTTTTCCATACTGTTTCATTTTCGTTTTTGCCACCAACATTTTGCCAAACATTTACCCCATTTTGACACATAGCATTTATCATACCTGTGTCTGCGGGGTTATCTATTGTTTGAAAATGCATCCTTTCTGCCAATGCTATAAAATCGTCTTTGGTATGTATCGATTCGGGCAG
>JANYFI010000145.1 GCA_025362765.1 Ferruginibacter sp.
ATTACTGCAATTACAAATGCATACACAAAAAATTGTGTCACATCATGCTGTGCAATAGTGTTTACAATTAAAAAAACAGCAAAGGCAAGATAAGGCATCAGGAAGTTTAATATTTTTTTCATGCCCATGCTTACGTCAAAAGCGCCTACAGCACCTGTCCAGCGGCCTATCATCAAACTGGCCCAATATAAAGAAATATAGGGTGCTACTTTTTCTGTCGCAACGCCCAAATGTTGCTCCATATAAGCGGGTAAATTGCTTGCTGTTGAAACTTCCACGCCCACATATACAAAAATACCAATCATGCCCATCCATAACTGCGGGTATTGAAAAGCAGAACTTCTGTGAATTAGTTTATTTCCTTCAACGGCTTCATCTTCTGCAATATGTTCCAGGTCTATTTTATTGGGAACTGATGAAAATTTTATGAATAATGCAACGAGTAAAAAAGCAACGCCTACAATTAAATAAGGAGTTTTTACACTTTCAATACTTGCCGTGGTACCACCTGCTGCTACACTTCCAAAAATGGCGAAACTAACCAGCAGCGGCCCGATGGTAGTACCAAAATTATTCACGCCGCCCGCCATGGTAAGACGTTGTGAACCAGTTTTTGGATCGCCCATGATAATTGCCAGCGGATTGGCAGCAATTTGTTGCAACGAAAATCCCAAGCCAACGATGAACAGGCCGGTTAACATCAAAGTAAAAGAAGCTGTATTGGCAGCAGGGTAAAAAAGCAACGTGCCTATTGCTGAGATGATCAGTCCTACAGCGATCCCATTTTTGTACCCAATCTTATTTAATAAGTCACCACCAATTACTTTGGAAATGATATAATAAATAATAGAACCAACTGTATAAGCTACATAAAAAGCAACTGATACCAACTGACTTTGAAATTGGGATAAATTAAATGCTTTTCTAAATACGGGTATTAATATATCGTTGCTGGCTGCAACAAATCCCCAGAAAAAAAATACAGTAACAAGGGTGCCGAACTGCGACCATTTTGTTTGTTGGCTCATGAGTTATCGTTGTGTTTTATTAAGAATGTCGAAAGTTATCATTTTTTTGGTTACCTGAAAAAAAATAAACACTTTGTGCTGGTATGCAAAATTAATTGCGGGTGGCTATTTTCAAACTATCATTTTTTTATGTAGTTTGTATGTCCTTGGTTAATTTTTTATTTTTAATCATTGATTGTTCAAAGAAAAAACATTCCTAAATTGAATTGTTTTTACAACAACGTTAAACCAATGGAAATACTACATGTTAGTGCAGAATGTTACCCCGTAGCAAAAGCTGGCGGATTGGGCGATGTGGTGGGGGCTTTGCCCAAATACCAAAATCAGCTGGGCCATATCGTCAAAGTAGTAATGCCGATGTACCGCACAAAATTTTTGTACGAGAATGACTTTGATATTGCCCATAAGGGATCTTTTGGAATGGGACCTTACTGGTTTAATTACACTATTATAAAAGAAAGAACCAACAAACTGGGTTTTGATCTTTACCTCGTAGACATTAATGGTTTGCTCGATAGGGAGGCAGTATATGGTTATTATGACGATTCGGAAAGGTTTACCGCTTTTCAAATTGCGGTGGTAGACTGGGTGAGCAAATGGAATCATAAACCGGATGTGGTACATGTGCACGACCATCATACCGGCCTGGTGCCTTTTATGATGCAATACTGTACCGCCTATCAGTACCTGGCGTCTATACCTACGGTACTCACCATTCACAATGCCCAATACCAGGGATGGATGGGGTGGGACAAAGCCATTTACCTTCCGGAATGGAACCAGTGGGAATGGGGTAAGTTAGACTGGAACAACAATATCAATCCGTTGGCAAGCGCCGTAAAATGCGCCAGTAAAGTAACCACTGTTAGCCAGAGTTACCTTGATGAAATGCGCAGTAGCGCCAATGGGCTCGAAAGCCTGTTTGAGTATGAAAAAGGTAAATGCACAGGCATTTTAAATGGCATTGATGATGCTGTTTGGGATCCGGCCGTGGATACTTACATTGACAATAACTTTAGTATTGAAAATGTGGACGATGGTAAACTGGCCAGCAAAAAAATATTGTGCGATCAGTTTGGATTGGATGTAGAAAAACCGCTGTTTGTTTTTATTGGCCGCCTGGTACATGAAAAAGCCGCCGACCTGTTGCCACAAGCCATTTACGATTCAGTATATCACCTGCAGGGAGCAATGAACTTTTTAATATTGGGTAGTGGTGAAGCGGGCGTGGAATGGGAGCTGGAAAATATGAAAACTTCACTGGCTGGATATTATAATTCAAAAATTGGGTACAATGAAAAATTAAGTCACCAGATGTATGCCGGCGCCGATTTTTTATTAATGCCCAGCAGAGTGGAGCCTTGTGGCTTAAACCAGATGTATGCCATGCGGTATGGAACTATTCCGATTGTGAGAAATACCGGTGGCTTGCGGGATACCGTAATTGATTATGGAGAACCGGGCGGGTATGGTATTGTGTTTAATGATGCCAAAGTCTGGGACATTACCTATTCCATCCACAGGGCGATGGAGTTATATGCAAAAACCAAGCGCCTGCATAAAATAAGAAGAACAATTATGAAGATTGATAATAGTTGGCAAAAAAGCGCGGACAGTTATATTAATTTATACGGTAGTTTAGTATTGTAATTTGTGGAATTATAATATATTTAGTAAAGGATTGCATTTATATTTCGTAAACAATTAACCCGCCATATATGGATAGTAAATCAGTTATTTCAATTGTATTGGGAGGAGGAGCCGGATCAAGATTATACCCGCTCACAGCAAGCCGCAGCAAGCCCGCCGTGCCTATTGCAGGAAAGTACCGCCTGGTGGATATTCCTATTTCAAACTGTATCAATTCCAGCCTTAACAGGATATTGGTATTGACGCAGTTTAACTCTGCATCCCTTAACAAACACATCAAAAATACTTACCAGTTCAGTATGTTCAGCAAAGGTTTTGTTGACATTCTTGCCGCCGAACAAACACCCGATAATTCAGGCTGGTTCCAGGGTACAGCGGATGCTGTGCGGCAGTCGCTCCGGCACATCAACGGGTACGACTTTGAGTATGTTTTAATATTGAGCGGTGACCAGTTGTATCAAATGGACTTTGAAGAAATGATAGATCACCATGCGTCAAGTGGTGCGGATATTTCCATTGCTACCATTCCGGTTGGTGACAGGGATGCACCTGAATTTGGTATTTTAAAAGCCAACGATGAAAATGTAATTACCAGTTTTATAGAAAAGCCAAAAGCCGAACTCCTGCCTGAGTGGGTGAGCGATACCGGTGCGGATATGAAAAGCCAGGGCAGAAATTACCTCGCCTCCATGGGTATCTATGTTTTCAACAGAAAGTTGTTATTTGACTTGTTGGAAGTAGAGAAAAAAGATGCAACTGATTTTGGTAAAGAAATTATTCCCACATCTATAGAAAAATATAAGGTGCTCAGTTACCAGTATGATGGTTACTGGACGGACATTGGAAATATTTATTCCTTTTTTGAAGCCAACCTTGCGTTAACACTCGATCTGCCACCTTTTAATTTGTTTGATAACCAGAAAGTGGTGTATAGTCGTGCAAGGATGTTGCCCCCCGCAAAAATCAGCGGCACCACACTGGAAAAAACAATCATTGCAGAAGGTTCCATCATCAACGCCAGCAGAATAGAAAACAGCGTGATTGGCGTAAGAAGCCGTATCGGTCACGGTTCTACTATTGTGAGCTGTTATATTATGGGGAATGATTATTATGAAACCATCAAAGAAATTGATGCCAACCAGGAAAAGGGGATACCCCAATGCGGCATTGGAGACCGCTGCTACATTAAGAACACCATTGTAGATAAAAACTGCCGCATAGGTAACGATGTCCGCATCAACGGCGGCAATCACCTGGCGGCTTCTGACCATGCATTGTATACCGTTAAAGACGGTATCGTGGTTATAAAAAAAGGGGCCATTTTACCGGATGGGTATGTTATTTAAACATTGTAGAAATGAAACATCCTGCTTTACAGGATGTTTTTTATTGTACTTTTATTAATGTGTATTTTTTACACAATTTTATATTTTAACCGATTGCTATGTCTCTTGTAACTACCGTAAAAAAGCCAATACTAACCCTTCGACAAATCATCAATATGAGTGTTGGATTTTTGGGTATTCAGTTTGGTTTTGGATTACAGAATGCCAATGTGAGCCGCATCTTTCAATCCCTGGGCGCTAAAATAGATGATATCCCTATTTTATGGATTGCGGCACCATTAACCGGGCTCATTATGCAACCGGTAATAGGCCACCTCAGCGATAAAACCTGGTCGTCAAAATGGGGCAGAAGGCGACCTTTTTTTTTAATAGGCGCTATCCTGGCTTCCCTTGCGCTGATTTTTTTTCCAAACGTCTATGCTTTGTGGATGGCTGCTATAATGTTGTGGCTGCTGGATGCTTCTATTAATATCTCTATGGAGCCATTCAGGGCTTTTGTGGGAGATATGTTGCCGGATGAGCAGCGCACAGCAGGCTTTGCTATGCAGAGTTTTTTTATTGGCGTTGGTGCGGTGGTTTCTTCCGTATTACCCTATTTGTTAACCCAGGCGGGCGTTGCCAATGAAGCTGCTCCGGGAATAATTCCGGATTCGGTAAAAATCTCTTTTTATATCGGTGCCGTAGTATTTTTTTTATCAGTTG
>JANYFI010000083.1 GCA_025362765.1 Ferruginibacter sp.
ATTTTCTTCAATCAGCCGGTGTTGTTTCCAGTAATTAAATAACTTTTGCGGCTCACCTCCAACAATAGTAATATTAAAACTGGGTTCCTGTACGTGGTTTACTACCAGTTTCTCCACCTTATTAAAATTGTCGTCAAACGAATAACTGAGGGCGGAATCTGTGCGGCTTTTTACTGATGTCATATCCACCAGGTATTTTTTATGCGTAGTTGAAAAAAGCGAATCGACGGAAAAATTAAAAATGCGTGACAATTTTGTTTTAAAAGAATCGGTTAAAAGCGCATAGACCTTTGGAGCAGGTTGAGTAAAAGCAAGCGTTAGCAAAGAGCTATCGGGCACCTCAAATGGGGCTTCCGTTAATTCAAAACCAGTAGCCGTTTTTATATTACCTTCCATCACCAATTGGCCATTTAGCAAATGGCCGTTCATCAAAGCATCTTCTTGTAAAAAAATAGCCTTCTTTATATAAAAAGTAAAATCATTGGCTGGTGCTGTAATTTTTTCGAGTATATCTTTCGCCATAAATTGATGTTCAATAAAAAGTTCGTTTGCTACGGAATGTAATAGTGGCAGGCCTTGCTGGCTAATATTACCCACCAACAACTGGTTGTCTTTTTTGATAATTCCAATGCCGGTATTCTCAGAAAAATAAACCTTCTCTTCATTTGAACTTTTCTGTTCTTTACAGTCAAAATAAGTCAGTAATTGTTGAAATGCAGGCGCTTCTTTTACGGAAAGCAAACAATATATGTTAGTGGTTGGCTGACCTGCGCTATGAAAAAAATAAAGATAATCAGGGATGTTGAGTGCATGTTTTACCAGGCCCTGTACACCTTTCTTTTTGCTAAATACCATTCCCCATTTTGAAGGATGCCGCAGGTACCATAATAAAATGCTGTTGGTGTTTTTTTTTACATCTACTACCAATACCATATCTGCACTGGCGGGAAGCTGTTGCCTGCTATATGTTTTGTAAAACAGAAAATACCAACCCGCAGCCGCTATTGATACAACTAATAAGATGAGCCATTTAACTCTGTACATTGCCGGTAGTTATTTTTTATCCCCTGCATCAATTTTAAGCAGGTTTTCAAGAACGTTAAAAAAGTATTCGAGGCTATTGTTGTGTTTGCCCTCAATATTTAATAATGTAGTTGATTTTATTACGTCATCTTGTATGCTGCTTTCAAAAGTGAGGTTACTGATATTGGCCTGCAGGTAGCTGATCATTTTTTTATTTTTCTTATCCGTTACTTCAGAAGATAAATTCGCAATAAGGCTTTTAAAATTGATATTGCCGTAATAATTGCTGTTTAAGAAAGCTTGTGTGGTAGCCGCATCCAGGTTAGTTTTTGGCACAATGCCGTTTACAACCTGTAAAGAAGTGGTGATAATACACCTGCCATCCGCCACCTTAAAATAAAGTTTTTCAATGATGTTTTTTTCGCCCAATACAAGTGTGTAAAAGTCACCGGTTTTTGTATAATTAAAGCCGGACTCCTTGTTTAACTTAATGGGTAACTTAATCAGTTTATTAAAAATATTTTCATTTTTGGTTTCAAAAATAATACTGAAATCAGGCGACATTTCAGTTTTTGTTTTAGTTACCTCTTTACCGTTGTAGTCTTTATCGTAGTCGTAACTTATGTATTTTACTTTTCTTGGCTTAACGCCATGCAATACAAAAAGACCGTTGCCCGGCAATACGTTTGCGATAGCTTTTTCATCAATAATTATTTCCATGATGTCAATATAAGCATCTACCAGGTCGGCTTCCTTACCAATATAAGGCATTCCTTTCAGCAGTTTTTTAGCGATGCCATAGTACATATTCATCAACGCTTCGCTGTTGACGGATATGGAAACAAAACCAATATCACTGGGTTGCAGGTATTTTATAAAAGAAGGATTTTGTTTGCTGTTGTACACATTTTTAAAGAGCTGCGCATCTTCCTTGCTGCCGGTAAAAATTTGTTGTTCCATCTTTACCTTATCCTTTTCAAAAAACACATTCACCGCCTGCGAATAACCGGGAAACATGTTGTAATTATACTTGTATGGAATGGCACCATACAGAGAAGAAAGTTTCCCCAACATGCTGGTAGAATCCATCCAGATACTCATATCAGCATTTTTATCTACCAGTTTTGAAAATGACACATTGTCTTTTATAGAAACGGAAGGAGCAACAAAAGCGGACTGTAAAATATTGTCTGCCGTTATTTTTTGTATACTGTCTTTTATAATGGCTTCCCGCCCATAGAAAAAATCGCTGGCTTCCTTATTGGCTTTTTGCTGGGAAGTTTCTTCCGGCCCGGTGCCGTTGGCAGCCGATGCAATGGAGTCCGTTATCATAGTTGAATCATCTATGGCTACATTGGCAGAGTCTAACGTTGATGGCGCTTTTTCCAATACAACAGATGAGTCAGCATAAGGGGTCATCTTACCAACACCATCATAGATTGACACGGTACTATCACTGGTTTCAGCCGGTGCAAAATAACGTTTGCTGGTATAATAAGTCAGCACAAGTGCCGCCATATTTCCATTCCATCCAACATAATGATTGGAAGAAAGGCGATACATCTGATAACCATTTTCCGACTGGATAGCAATATGAGCCTTGTTTTTTTGCTGAATAAACCGGCTGAATTTTTCTGTATTGCTGATGGAAACCAGCGTTACAAAACTGGTGGTACTGTCAGTACTTAGCAGGTACTGGCAGGCATCCTGCTGAAGGTTAATCCCTGTACTTTCGAGTGTAAAATTTTTATCTGGCAACAGGGCGTTGAAAAATTTCTTTTTTAACAGGGTATATGTTTCAAATTTTTTCGGCGGCAATTTTTGTGTCAAATTACTCGCCGAGTATTTAATCACCATGGTAGCGCCTGATGGAATTTTACTAAGTACATCCTGTGCTACACAATAGTCGGCAACACAGTTAAGGAGTACCAAAGCTGAGAATAATTTTTTCATTAATGGGTTATATTTATGGTGTTTTCGATTGACCTTTTTTGGGTGATTACGTCCAGGGCGGTTTCCCGCAGCATAACGGCGTTTTTATTAACAGATAGTGTGGCGTTTTTATTGCTCATTCCAATAACAGGCGCATCAAATTTAAAAACCGAGGTGTACGTTGCATCGGCGAATATTTCTCTATCTGCTTTGCTAACGCCCGCATACATTTCACGCAGTGGGAGTTTATTTTCTCGCTGAAAAATACCTGCTTTCACATCATAAGCATAATGATCTTGCAGCATTGATTCTTTGGCATGCTCTTTTATTTTGACAATTTTTATAGCCTTGTTCAATTGTGTAAGACTGGTAAAATTGCAGGACATTGTCGCAATATAATTATCCATATCAGCAGTAGTTTTTACAATGGAAATACCCGGTGCTTTTTCCATTGCAGCACCTACGCCGATTATTTTTTTTACAATGGCTTCCTTGGTTGGTATTGGATGTCCATTGATGGTTTCCATTTTTAGAATGGAGCTTATACGGGTTTTACTTTTACTTAAATTGACGGTAATTTGAAAATTTCCCGAGCCGTCTTTTGCAAGCTGTAACTGCTCAATAATTTCGAAGCAACTTTGAAAGGGTAGGGATAATAAAACAAGTATAAATAAATGAGATGCTTTCAAGGTGGACATATTTTTAAGTGCCGAAGATAAGTGAATGTAACATAATATTGAAATGACGCTGTATTTTCAGTGAGACTCTACCTCAAAGCAACTTTGTCAACAAAAGTAAAAAAATCCCAAAATTATTCAGATCAAAATTGTGTTTACCCCTGAGAATTGTCTGTACCAGACAGCTTTATAAAAAAACATTTCAGGAAATGTAAAAAATATTTTTAACTTACTATTGAAATAAACGATTTTGCGATTTGCCATGATAAGTGATGGTTTTTTGTCCGGTAATTTCAACAGGTAGCAGGTTGTTATCAGCACTAATGTACTTTTTGCTCACCAGTGATTGTATGTACTGTGTTTATTAACAGGCTGGATGAATTATACTGCAGAATGGTTCAGAAAAAAAATAATGATGCTTTATGCTGGTGACGTATAAGTTTACCAGCAAGTTTTTTTTTCAATTCTGTTGATAGAGTTTTTCAAAATGTGGTTACTGCAATAAAATGTTGTCTTCAATTATTTAAAAGAGAGCGCTCAAAAATTTTAATACAGGTAAAAGTTTTAACGTCGTTTTTTAACCATTTCAAAAAAATAAAATAGTCAAAATGAGTCAAGTTTTTCCTAAAGCAACACTGATATTTGTTGTTATAGTCAGTTTATTTGTTACCGTACATGCGCAAAAAAAAATTACACCCGCTACTGCGCTAACCAATTATTTAAACAATGGCGACAAAACATATAAGTGGGAAGAAAAAGAAATGTTTACTGTTGGCGATGTTACTGTTCATTCTTTGGTGTTGACTTCGCAAAATTGGCGGGACCATATCTGGACACATCAGCTTAGCATTATGGTGCCTAATAAAATTACCCGCGATGGCGGAATGTTATTTATTACCGGTGGCAGTATTACCAAGGAAGGGCAGCCAAATAACTGGAGCGGCAAAGATGATGAATTGACAATTGGCTTTAGCAATATCGCCAAACAAAACAGTGCAGTGGTGGCTGTTTTAAAACAGGTAACTAACCAGCCCTTGTACAATGATCTTACAGAAGACGCATTGATTTCTTACACGTTGCATCAATTTAAATCAGACAGCGATTACTCGTGGCCGTTGTTGTTTCCAATGGTAAAAAGCGCCAAGCGTGCAATGGACGCGGTACAGGAATTTTGCAAACAAACCATCAATAAAAATATCAAAACTTTTGTAGTGTCTGGCGCATCCAAAAGGGGATGGACAACCTGGCTAACCGGAGCCAACGATAGCAGGGTTGTTGCCATTGCGCCCATGGTGATAGATATGCTAAACATGCCCGTAAGTATGAACTACCAGTTGAAAGTATGGAATGATTACAGTATACAAATTGAAGATTATGTAAAGTTGGGCATAGTGCAGGATATGGGATCAAATAAAAGCAACGACCTTGTTACCATGATAGATCCATACTCTTACCGTAAAAATCTCACCATGCCCAAAATGCTTATCATGGGCACCAACGATGAGTACTGGCCAATTGATAATGTAAAAAATTATTTTGACAGCATTCCCGGCAATAACTTTATCCATTACATTCCAAATGTGGGTCACAGTATGGGCGACAAAAAGGAATCGTCGGCTAATTTAAGTTCCTTCTTCGCATATACACTGGCTAATAAAACATACCCTGTTTGTTCCTGGAAAACCACCACTACTAAGAATAACGTTAAAGTAACATTAAAAGCCACTGCAAATAAGCTTGCAAATGTAGTAGTCTGGTATGCTGATTCTCCGGATAAAGACTTCCGAAACGATGCCTGGAAATCAAAGAGTCTGAACATAAAAAATAAAAGCACCATCGTAGTTACAGAAGAATTGCCCGCAAGTGGTTACAAGGCCTTTTACGTAAACTTGCAATATACTGACCCCAATGGTGTTCTCTTTTCAGAAAGCACGAGGGTATTTATGACCGACGAAAAAGCTATACTATAAGAGGTTTGGCTGGCAAACAACCGCTGATAAAATTACCTGGAAGCCAGTTCATTGCACTACAATGCCAGGTGATTTTGATTTTAAATATTTCTTTTCGTTACTGCAGAATACAGGATGAACAAAATATAAACGGCGTTTCTATTTTTGCTGTTGACTAATTGATATCCAAACCTATTGACAAAGACTGCTGCCACCATCAATACCTTTCTACTTTAGGTGAATATATTTTTTAAGACCGTTTGAAATAATTTCGTTACCAGTTAAATAGACTATCATGTGTTATAAAGAATTACCACCGTTTTTTTTAATCCTGTTGCTGGCTTTTGTACATTCAGTTAAAGGCCAGCAATTGAACGCACCCTTGCCCGCTGCCAAAAATAAGTTTGTGGTGGTGGCCAACAGCGGCAGTAATTTTATACATCCCGAAAATTCATTGGCCGCGTTTGAGGAAGCCATTGAAACCGGCGCGGATTATATTGAAACAACGGTACGAACAACGAAAGACGGACAGCTGGTGGTTTGCAAAGATGAAACCGTTGACAGAACAACCAATGGCAAAGGCCGCATAAACGAATTAATCCTGGAAGAATTAAACAAATTGGTGGTAAAAACGAATACTACCCAAATTTTTACCATACCCACTTTTGCAGCCGTTCTGGCAACCTGTAAAAATAAAATAAATCTGTATATTGATTTTAAAGATGCCCCTGTTGAAGAAACCTACCGG
>JANYFI010000174.1 GCA_025362765.1 Ferruginibacter sp.
TGACGGCACCAGCATGGCATCTCCGGTGGCGGCAGGTGTGGCGGGTTTAATAAAATCTTATTTCCCCCAGCTTAGCCCTGAGCAAATAATTGACCTGCTGTTAAAAACAGGTTATGCTGTAAAAGAAGACGTACCCTTACCAGGCAGCGATAAAAAAGTACCGATGCGCCAGTTGTGTAGCAGCGGCAAAATCATTAATGCGTACGAGGCGGTGAAACTGGCGCTTAAGCTGTATGGCAGTAAATAAAACGGATTGTTAAAAAAAGGAGGCGACAACTTTAAGTTAGTTAATTTTACCACATAATTATAATGTATGATTGAAATAAAAGCACTGGTTTATCTATGCAAAAAAAATGCGGAACTGGCTGTTCGAAAAGGTTTGTCGCCAGGAAGATGGAAATGGTATACTGTGGCTGGTTGGCTGACCGCTGAAGTTGCAGGATCAGTTTTAGGCATGCTTCTATTTGGAACCGCAAATATCTATGGTTTGATGGCATTAGGCCTGGTAAGTGCTTTTGGTGGTTATTTGTATGTAAAATCCCTTCTTGAAAAACTGCCCGATACTTTTGATGATGATATAAACAAAATAGGCATTAGCGATTTACAACCGCCCCGTAAAGAACGGGAAAATTGACAACTTGTTTGCAGCCCGTTGAGGGCTTTTTTTATTAGCAATTGATTAATAACTTTAGTGCCTGACAAAACTTTTTTTGCTAACTGCCTACAAAAATAAATGAATACAAAAATGAAAAGAAGCTTTTATAAAATTATAGCATTGTCTGTTTTTTTTTCGTCCGCTATTACAACCCTTCATGCCCAGCGTATTGATTCCTTGTTAAACATCCTGGATGAAAATTATCCGCAGGAAAAAATTCACCTGCACATGGATAAACAAAATTACAACCCTGGCGAAACGCTTTGGTTTAAAGCATATGTAGTGGCCGATAATCTGCCGACAGCACTCAGCAAAACCTGCTATGCAGAACTGATTGACGAGAAAGGTACCCTGTTGGAGCGAAAAATAATGCCTGTGCTTGAATCCGGCGCAGCTTCTAGTTTTAATTTACCTGATACCTTACATAGCAATAAACTTTTTATCAGGGCGTATACTTCCTGGATGCTAAATTTTGACTCTGCATTATTCTATACCCAACCGGTGCACATCATCCCCTTAAAATCAACTATTAAAAAAGTCGCCGTGACTCCTTCTTATACTTTAACCTTGTTTCCTGAAGGCGGAGACCTGGTGGAAAGCGTCACTTCACTGGTGGCTTTTAAAGCTACAGACCAGGAGGGAACACCTGTGGCAGTTACGGGAAATATTGTTGATAGCAAAGGAAAAGTAGTAACTACTTTCACCTCGGTACATGACGGCATGGGGTATTTTTCGCTATCCTCGGTTGCGGGAGAAAAATACAAGGCTGTATGGAAAGACAAAAAAGGAACTCAACACCAAACCCCTGTACCCGATGCCAAAAAGGACGGCCTTACTTTAAGTACCATTTATGCCGGCAGCCGAATACAATATACCCTTACAAGACCAGCTGCTGAAGGTGCATCCGCTTCGCAGTATTTTGTAATTGCCCAAATGCAACAGCGCCTGGTGTATAGTGCAAAAATAAATCTTACCAAAACAAATACGGTTACCGCACCCATTGTAACGGACAGCATGCCAAGTGGTATTTTACAACTCACTATTTTTAATGCCCTTCAACAGCCGGTAGCAGAGCGGATAGTTTTTATCAATAACAACAATTATTACTTCAATACCGATTTGCATGCGGTTGAAAAGAATCTTGCCAAACGTGGCCGCAACGTTTTACAGATTGATGTAGGTAATAGCCTGCTCACCAATTTATCGATTGCTGTTACAGATGAAGGCATCAATCCGGTGAGTAATGATGAATCAACCATTTTTACGCAATTGTTGCTCAGCAGCGATTTAAAAGGGTACGTTTTTAACCCGGCCTATTATTTTTCAAGCGACGAAGACTCTGTTAAACAGCACCTCGATTTAGTAATGATGACGAATGGCTGGAGAAGATTTAAATGGGAAAACGTACTGGCTGAAAAATGGCCTGTAATAACCATTACACCTGCGGACTACATCGCCATTAAGGGAAAAGTACTGGGCCTTACCAAATTGCAGTTAAGTAATAAAGATTTAACAGGCATCTTAAAAACCAAGAGTGGTTCACCCCAGTTTTTAAATATCCCTATTGCAAAAGACGGCCAGTTTAAACTGAACAAACTCTACTTTTTTGATACTGCCAAATTATACTACCAGTTTAACAATGATAAAGATAAAACCCTTACGGGAGCTGCAAGTTTTGCATTTGAAAACAGTTTTGTCAGATATCCTTCGCCGTCGCTCAATTTGCTATCAGACTTATATTCGCCCGCTAAAACAGACAGTATCATTTTATTGAAAAGTGCCAGCCTGGCCAGGCTGCAGCGTGAGCAAAGAGAACGAAATAAAATACAAACGCTGAGCACGGTGGTAGTAAGAACCAAACAAAAAAGTTTAAAGGAAAAATTAGATGCCGAATACACATCGGGGATGTTCAGTGGTGGTGATGCGTATACCTTTACTACAGAAGATGATCCTTTTGCAAAATCAGCCCTAAACATTTTAACCTATTTGCAAGGCAAAGTTGCAGGCTTACAGATATCTACCACGGGCGAAGGCGGCGCCACCTGGCGGGGAAGCCCTACCAGCTTTTTTTTAAATGAAATGAATACTGATGTTAGCCAGTTGCAAAATATCAATATGAATGATGTGGCCATGATAAAAATATTCAGGCCGCCATTTTTTGGCGCTATGGGCGGCGGCGCAGGCGGTGCAATAGCAGTATATACAAAAAAAGGCGCGGCATTAAATTCAAATTTTAAAGGATTGGATTTTACTAATATCATGGGCTATTCGGTTATAAAACAATTTTACTCCCCCAACTACGAAACTGAAAACGATCCGACAGTGGGCGATTACAGAACAACCCTTTACTGGAACTCTTTTTTATTGATAGATAAAAATAACCGGCGTATCACCATTCCTTTCTTTAATAGTGATAACTGTAAAAAGTACCGGGTGATCATTGAAGGTATTAATGAACTGGGACAACTGACAAGGGAAGAAAAGAGTTTTCAATAATTTCTTTCATTGTTCATTTCAGGATTCACTTGTACAATAAAAACGGTTGTAACATCCTGGTGGATGTTGCAACCGTTTTTATATAGATGGTTTTACCCAATCAACTAACGCTATTCTCTGCGCTCTTAACAGCCATAAATATTTTTATGCGGGCGCAATAAAAAATCGCAGCGCAATATGATCGGCTAATTGTTTACAACAATTTCTTTTTTCTTCGGTGCCATTAACAATAACAATACAGGCAATAAAATAAGGTTGGTAACGGTCGCTACAAATAAAGTTACAGAAGTAAGCCAACCCAGCGATTGTGTACCGCCAAAGCTGCTCATACAAAAAATAACAAACCCCGCAATAAGTACCAGCGAAGTATAAACAATGCTTAAGCCGGTACTTTTGATGGTAGCGCTTACCGTGGCCTGTACATCATTGCCATAAACAGGAAGCTCCTGTTTATAATTCACCAAAAAGCGAATCGTAATATCGATGGCAATACCGAGCGCCACACTAAAAATAAGTACCGTAGAAGGTTTAAGCGGAACACCTACCCATCCCATTACTCCTGCTGTTATAATTAAAGGAATGATATTGGGTATTAAAGAACATACCAAAATCCTGGCCGACCTGAACAGGTATAACATGCAAACTGCTATCAATAAAAAAGCATAAAAAATACTTTCTTTTAACCCGTTAATAATAAAACGGCTGCCTTCTAAAAAAGTAATGCTGCTGCCTGTAAATGTTACTTTGTATTGGGTGCTGTCGAACAACTGGTTGGTTTGCTGCTGTATGCCATTTAACAACACAGGCAGTCTTTCTGTACCTACATCCGCCATACTAATACTAATACGGGTTGTTTCCTTCGCAGTATCAATAAAAGAAGTCAACATGCTGGATAAATTATTTTTGCCGCTGCTGTCACCCTTACCCGCTTTTAAATAATCCCCCAAAAACGCAATATCAGATGCGTTGGGTAATTGATAGTTGGTTGAATCACCGTCATAAAAAGCCTGCTTCACAAACTTCAGCCCTTCGGCAATGCTCAACGGCCGGTTCATTTCTTGTTGACCAGCCACATACTTTGATAAGGAGTCAATTTTACCAAAAATTGTCAGCGCCTTCATCCCACTTATGCCGTGTCGTTTTTTAGTATCCACCATAATTTCCAGTGGCATCACTCCTTTAAAGTTGTGTTCAAAAAATTTAAGGTCGGTGTAAATTTTATTGTCTTTCGGCAAGTCATCTACAATGTAGGCCACCGTTTTCAGTTTAAAAATACCCGTAATCGCTACTGCAAGTATAACTGCTGTAATACCAAATACCACCTTTTTGTGGTTCATTACCCAATATTCAATTTTTAATAATAAATAGGTAATCCACCGGTTGCTTAAATATTTAGTTTGTACCGGTTTAGGAGCAGGCAGGTAACTTAATGCGGCTGGCAATAAAATAAAAGAAATTACAAAAATTAGCATAATGCTGATGCCTGCCACCACACCAAACTCTTTTAAAATAGAACTGCGTGTTAAGGCGAATACGGCAAACCCAATAGCAGCGGTAATATTGCAAAAAAGTGTTACCACCCCCATTTTGCTCACCATATCTATTAGCGATTTGTTTTTATCGTGGCTTGCCAAAAAACCAGTATGGTATTTATTAATAAAATATATACAATTAGGAATGCCGATTACAACAATCAATGGCGGGGTAAGGGCCGTAAGCAGCGTAATTTTATACCCTAAAATAAACAACAGCCCCACGCTCCAAATAACACCTGACAATACTACCAGCAACGAAAGAAACATCGTACTAAATGAACGGAAAAATATCAATAATATCAAGGCACTTAACAGCAATGATCCAATCAAAAATAGCCGCATTTCCTTTTTAATCATGTCAGACACGAGTGTTCGTATCAATGGTAAGCCGCTGATATGAGTAGTAATTTTTGTTTCATTTTCAAATGCCGTAACAGCCTTGGTGATTTCGCCTACAATACGGGTGCGCTTGGGCGAGCTCAATGAATCCTTATTAATGCGCACACCCATTAAATAAGCCTTCGTGTCGGGGTTATATAAAATAGTCCGGTAAAAAGGCAGGTTAAAGAAAACAGCTTTGGCCGAATCCAGCTCGGCCTGCGTTGATATGGTATCAGGAAATATATTTACCGGAACCAATTTTTCAGACAACTCATCTTTACGTAAAGTGATGGACGAAGGCACACTCAGCACGTTTTCAACATCGCTTACTTTTTTTAATGCTTCTTCCAAATGCCTGTAAGCCTTAAAGGTTTTTAACTCAAAAATTTTATCTGTCTGCACAGCCACTACTAACAAGTTTCCATCATCACCAAATTTATTTCTGAAGGCTACGTAATCAACATATTTGGGATTATCCGTGGGAATGGCCTTTGCAAACTCATAACTGAGTGTTACTTTGCTGGCAAAGTATCCCATTACGGCTGTTGCTGCAAACAATGCAATTAGCAGTGGTAAACGATATTGTAATACAAATTTTGCCAGGCGCTGCCACATATATGATTGTTTTTTTCTTATAAATTCAATACAATTTGCAAAGAAAGACTTTTTACAGCGCTTAGCCATATTTGGCTTGCTCAATATTGTTTAAACTATCTTCACTTTTTACTGAGTTCTATGCAGGCAAAATGCGTTGAATTTTATCAGGAGAAAACCCAAGTCGCAATTATTTGTTACTATAAAAAACAAGGGGGAATTAATAGTTAAACCTTCGCCTTTACAATGACCCACAAAACAAAAGGCATAGTGCTACGCACCATAAAATATGGTGAAACCAGTGTAATTGTTACCATTTTCACTGAGTTGTTTGGCGTACAAACCTATATGGTGAATGGCGTGCGGACGGCCAAAAAATCTGCTTCCAAAGCCAATCACTTTCAGCCTGCGGCTATTTTAGACATGATTGTGTATCACAACGAACTGCAAAACATTCAGCGCATTAAAGAATTTAAATGGGATTTTATTTTAAACAGTGTTTTAAGCGATGTGATTAAAAACAGCGTTGCATTGCATATGATAGAATTGCTGCACAAATGCCTGCACCAGCCGGAGCAAAATACTCCGCTTTTTTATTTTTGCGAAGATGCATTACAGCAACTGGATAGAGCCAATAAGGCCGTAACAGCCAATTTTGCCTTGTATTTTTCATTGCAGCTTCCACAGTTTTTTGGCTTTAAAATGAATGATGATTATGATGAACTGCAACATATCCTGGACCTGCGGGAAGGATGTTTTGTAACCGAACATCCTGCACATCCAAATTTTATAGATGGCGATCTTGCAAAGATTACCGCACAATTGCTAAAAGTAATGCAACCGTTTGAGCTGGAAGACATCAAATTACATCATGAGGTAAGAAGAAGGTTATTGCAATTTTACCAGGATTATTACGCCTTATACATTCCCGATTTTGGCCAAATGAAAACACTGGCAATATTACATGAAGTACTTAGCTAAGCCGTTTCTATAATTTAAAAATACCCAGGGTGAATTTATAAAAGTCTTCTTGAAACAGATGTTGGCGTCAATTGTAAATCATCCAGCTGATTGATTAACACAATACCGGGCTTTTTATTTTTTTCAAAACTTCCCAGCTTATCCTCCAGCTGTAAAGCCCTGGCTCCATTGCTGGTAGCCCATTTTAATATTTCTTCCAGCCCAATTTGGCCATTGCTAATTTGCTGAATTACCTTCATTTCTTCCAGTAAATTCAACTGCCGGTTGCTGGCATAACTATCCGTGCCTATCACAATGTCGCAATTATTTTTTCGCAACAAATCAATGGGCGGTTGCTTTTGTTCAATGTATTGATTGGCATTTACGCAAATACAAAAGAAAAATGTAGCCAGCGCACCCCGATATAAGTTATAAAAATCAATATCAGCCTGGCTGGTAAAACTGTTGTGCACAGATATGATGGACTGCTGCTGATTAAAATAAGGCAACCAGCTTTGCATGCTTGTTTTACCAGTCGGCGAAAAATCAGTGATGTCGATCCCAAAGTTTTTATAAAGCTGTAAAAAATCACCCGTTTTATCCAGGTATAAATCATTTTCGGCAGCGCACTCCTCATTGTGGATAGATATCAACTGATTGGCAGTTGCTTCATTTAACTGACTAAACAGGGTTTTTGAAACAGAATAAGGGGCATGTGGGGAAAGTGAAACGGATTGCTGTAAACGGCTGCTAAAATCTTCCAATATATTTTTTGCGTTCGCTACTCTTGCAGCAGCACCTGCATCCACAAAGCCGCTCACTTCAATAAAGTTGTGCCAGTGTAATTTACTTGTTTGTTTCAGCTCAATTGAATCAATGGTATTACAGATATCCCCCACTGCCACTGTACCACTGTCGTATAATTCCTGTTCCGCCAGCTGCATGGCGGGTTGTTTACCATCATCCGGAACTCCCCTGCTTTTCATTACCTCCTGCACAAACGAAACCAGCCCTGTACCAGTTGCAATTTTTCCTTTTAGGTAACTTAGCTCAATATGGCAATGCGCATTAATAAAACCTGGCGTAAGCAAGCCGTCAAAAAACTCAATTCCATCGCCTGCTTCGCTTATATGAACGATGTCCGATATTATACCTTCCACCGTTGTAATCAATACTGATTGTGGTGGTAAGATATTGTGGCCGTTAAAAATATGCTGCGCCGTAAATTTTCTGTACAAATTGATTGGTTGATATAATGTAATTTTGCCGCTCCCGATATTTAATGGGAATAAAAGCAATTGATTGACGCAAAGTTATGCCGTACAGTTCTCTGCCGGAATTATAACGCTGTTTATTTTGACTGCCAGGTAAACGAAAAAATTTAGACCAAAAAAATAACCGCCTCCTTTGGGTGCCGCGGTATATAATATTTATGTTAGATAAATTAGACGCCATAAAAGGAAGATTCGACAATTTGGGTGTTGCATTGACCAACCCGGAAATTGTCAGCGACAATAAAAAATTTACTGCCATCAGTAAAGAATACCGGAGCCTTGAAAAAATTGTAACCGCCCGCAATCAATACATTAAGGTGCTGGATGATATTGAGTTTAACAAAGAAGTGTTGAATGGTGACGATGCCGAAATGCGGGATCTTGCCAAACAGGAAATTACCGGTTTGGAAGAAAGTAAGGAAGCCTGGGAAAAAGCCCTGCGCAATATGTTAATACCGAAAGATCCTTACGATGAAAAAAATGCCATCCTTGAAATAAGAGCCGGTACCGGCGGGGATGAAGCATCGCTTTTTGCAGGCAACCTGCTTAGGATGTATTTAAAATACTGTGAGAAAAAGGGCTGGAAAACCGCACTCTTAAGCGAAAGCGAAGGCACGGCAGGTGGCTTTAAAGAAGTGCAGGTAGAAGTAGTGGGAGATGATGTATACGGCACTATGAAATTTGAAAGCGGGGTACACCGGGTACAGCGGGTACCCGATACAGAGGCAAGCGGCCGGGTACATACCAGTGCTGCTACCGTGGCCGTAATGCCGGAGGCAGAAGAGGTAGACTTTGAATTAAAGGAAAGCGACGTTAAAATGGAAACTGCCCGCAGTGGTGGCGCAGGTGGGCAAAATGTAAACAAGGTGGAAACAAAAGTTTTCTTAACACATAAGCCGACAGGTATTGTAGTAATGTGCCAGACAGAAAGGAGTCAGTTGGGTAATAAAGAAAAAGCTATGGACATGTTACGCACGAGATTATACGATGAAGAAGTAAGGAAGGCCGAAGAAGCAATTGCGCATAAAAGAAAAAGTTTGGTGAGTACGGGAGACCGCAGTGCTAAAATAAGAACGTATAATTATCCCCAGGGCCGCGTAACCGACCACCGGATTGGCCTTACGGTATATAATCTTGATAATGTGTTAAACGGAGATATCCAGGAATTTATAGACTCCCTTCAGTTTGCAGAAAATGCAGAGAAACTGGCAACGGAAAGTTAGTTGTCAGGTGCAGTTAAAATACAGTATGCCCTAATTGCTTTTGTTAGCGAATTTACCTACTTTGAGCCCTAAAACATACCTTATGCTTGAAAACCTTTTTAATCTGATTAAAGAACACAGTGCAGATGCTGTAATTAATAACCCGGCAATTCCAAACGAAAAAAATGATGCTGTAATTGCCGATGCTACCCATTCGGTAGCGGATGGATTACAAGGTGTTTTGGCCGGCGGCGGCTTGCAAAGCGTTTTATCACTTTTTGCCAACAATGGCAATTTAGGGGGGAATGGATTACTCAACAACCCCATAGTGAGTAATATTATCAGCAGTTTTACAAATAAACTAACAAGTAACCACGGCATTGCAGCCGATCAGGCAGGTGGTATTGCAAACAACCTGATTCCTTCAGTATTAAACAGCCTGGTAAACAGATCCAATGATTCTAATAACTCCAGTTTTAATATTGGCGGTATTATCAGTTCATTAACGGGCGAAGGAGCCAATGCTGGTGGCGCAAGTTCAGGTGGCCTTGATATTGGCAGCCTGATAAGCCAGTTTACGGGCGGAGACACTGGCAGCAACGGAAGCGCAGGCCTTAATGACATCATTAATAAAGTAACTTCCGGCGCTCAGCAACAAACGCAAAGCGGTGGAGGAGGTTTAATGGATATTATCAGCGGCTTTATAAAATAGCAGTTTAAAATATTGTTAAACCGAATACTGAACGTGTTAACTGACAAGATTATGTTGAAATATCACTTAACTTTACAGAGTGAAAAAATAGTTTAAATATCGGCTCACAAGAGTGGATATTCTTTTTGATTTTACAATATAAACTATTAAATTACATTAAGTTAATATTAACAAGGTTGCTGTTTTATGGCACTCGTTTTGCAACTTTCTAATAAGAGCAATTTAAATAAAAAAATAAACTTTTTCTCATAAGCAGTTAGTTTTGGTAAACGGCCCCGATGTCTATCGGGGCTTCTCATTTTCAGGTAAGTCAGCTTACTACCTCAATGATGATTATAAATAGTAATTTGTGGGGATGTCAGGCGTTTAATCTAAAGCCTATGCCATGGATTGTTTCTAATACAATGGAGGGGTCTTCTTTAAAGTGTTTTCTAAGTTTAGTTATAAATACATCCATACTTCGGCCTAAAAAGTAATCATCTTTACCCCAAACATTTATTAATACCTCTTCCCTTTTCAACACTTTATTGGTATGCTGGCAAAAGAAATTTAAAAGATCGGCTTCCCTTTGTGTTAAAGCAATCACTTTTTCGCCGTCATAAATTTTTAAATCGGCAAATGAAAATTTCATACGGCCAATGGCATATTCGTGAGATTTCTCGAAATGCATTTTTTTTGTTCGTCTTAAAAAAACATCCATTCGCATTAAGAGTTCCTGCATGCTAAACGGCTTGGTGATATAATCATCAGCTCCTGTTTTAAATCCATCCAGTTTGTCCTGCTCCATTGAGCGGGCCGTAATGAACAATACAGGTACTACATCGCTTTTTTGTCTTATTTTCTTTGCTACTGTAAATCCATCTTTTACCGGCATCATTACATCCAGCAGGCAAATATCAAAATGAGTTTTTTGGTATTGTTGCCATGCGGCTTCACCATCGCTGCACCAGCACACTTCATAACCTGCTTCTTCCAGGTTATCTTTTATAACGAAAGCGAGCGATGCATCGTCTTCTGCTAACAAAACTTTTGCTTTATCGGCCATAAGGGCTATTTTTCAGGTAATAATATTTTAAACTCTGTGCCAACGCCTGGAACGCTTTTCAGTACTATTTTTCCGTCGTGTGCATCAATAATCTTCTTGACAAAATTTAATCCAAGTCCAAAACCATTCACGCGGTGAACATTTCCTGTTGGCACCCGGTAAAATTTTTTAAATAAATATTTAAAATTCTTTTCTTCAATCCCTATGCCTTTATCTTTTACGGAAACAGCATAAAAATTACCCGCTTCGTGTTGTATATCAATAGCAATGTAAGGTGCCCCATTGCTGTATTTAAGGGCATTTTCTATTAAATTGATTACTACCAGTTGCAAATGTACCCTATCTGCCTGTACTACTGGGTCATTTTCATTCCTGGTAAAATAAACGGCTGCGTTTTTTTCTTTTATCAGCGGCTCCAGCTGGTCGATAGCATGTGCAATTATTTCGTTTAACATACAGGACTCTTTGTGCACTATAATGTATTTATTATCGCCTGAAGCCGTTTTTAAAAGCCGTTCTACCTGGTTTTGCAGGTGTTCTGTTTGTTCTTTAATTACCGCCCCGTATTTTAACAACCTGCCCGGCTGTGTTGTGATGCTGGGTTGCACCAGCACATCGCTGGCAATTTTCATCACCGCCAGCGGAGTTTTAAATTCATGTGTAAAATTATTTACAAAATCCCGCTGTAACTCATTTAAAAATTTTTGCCGGTACAAATAAACAAGGCTTACAGAAAGTCCAATCAGTACCAGTAACAATACAATCGCTGTAAAAATCCAAAATAACATTTCGTGAATAATATATTTACTCCGGTGAGGGAAGCTCAGCAACAAATAATCATACTTTTTTTTCACAGGGGTCAAAGCCGGTTCGCCACTTTGAGGATACCGGGATGCCGCCGTAGAAAGATAAAACTGGTAAATAAATGTTTCATTTTTGCTGCTGTACACGCCCACATTGCAGTCGGTCCACACATCAAAATCTTCAAACTCATTGCTAAGATGGTAATAGAGCGAATCTTTATGAGGTACGGAGTCTAATTTAACAAGATAGGTATTAGGATCAATTACTTCAACAATCTGTTTTACCTGAAAAGCCGGATTATCAGCAATTTTTACATCCTCAAATAAACCACGGATACTTTTTACCACTCCTACGCTGAATTGTTGCTCTTCCAATGAATACACTCTTTTAAGCCAGTATAACTGAGACACTATTATTAACGCAATAATAATGGTGATGCTGAGCATGACCCATCTTAGCGTAGTTGATTTCATTCTTGCAAAGGTCATCTTTACTGTTTATATATGGTTCTGCCACTGGTTAACTGCATGTTAAACGATTTAAAAAGTAGCTTTTACTTACTACTTCTTACGTGGATATCATTACGACATACTAAATATAAAACAAGTATGCTGCTATAGTGTTCTTTAATAAAAAATTTCAACGCGACACCTCTTAGCAGTTTTGATTAGTACTAATTTTTTAAAAGCCGCAGAAACGATTTAGTTTTACAGTATGAGTAATCATTCGCAAATTTTTCAAACCGCCAGTGCTGCCCGCTGGCGAAGTTTTAAATGGTCTTTCAGAATTTTACTGATGATTGTGTTGTTTTTTTTTGTGGTGCTTGTAGTAGCTTTAATAAGAGGGGTAAATCCTTCTCCGGTTAATATCGAAAATCTGGCAAAGTCGTACGAAAATAAATTAGATCCTTCAAACCCACTAACACTTGCCAACAGCCAGAATAAAAAGTATAAGGGATTTAAAAATTTTCTAATCAAAAAAATAAAAGAGGATTCCATTAAGGCCGTAAGACAGGCACAAAACAAATCAGTAAATAAACTTCCTTTTATCCGCGCCGCATTCTATACGCCGTGGACTGCTAACACTTCTTTACCTGACCTGGATAAATACGGTGACAAGCTGAACACCATTTTTCCCGAATGGTTTTTTATTGATACGGCAAATAATTTTCGATTGCAAACCAGGATAGACAGCGCCGGCATTAATTTAATGCGGGCAAAGGGTTTGCGTATTATGCCCATGCTGACCAATTTTAATTCCACTTTGAAAGATGCATCCGGTAACGTTAGACCCGATTTTGATGGCAGGCTGTTGCATGGTATTCTAAATAACCCTGCCAAACAAAAGCTATTTATACAACAGGTAGTAGATACCTTAAATTATTATCACTTTCAAGGTATTAATATAGATTTTGAAAACCTGGTAGAACCTACCAACGAACCCCTTACCCGTTTTCAGCAGCAATTGTACAATAGTTTACATGCGCAAAATATGATTGTTACTATGGATGTTGCTGTAAAAAATGATGATTATGATTACAAGAAATTATCCGACTGTAATGATTTTATCATCTTAATGGCATATGATCAGTTCAGCTCGGTTGAATCGGGACCTGGACCTGTTAGCGGGCAAAAATGGATAGAGGAAGCCCTGGACTGGACGGCAGCCAGAATAGAAAGCAGCAAAATTATATTGGGAGTTGCGGGATATGGATACGACTGGACGACTGACGACGAAGGTAAAAAAGTTGTAAAAGAAATGACTTATGCCGAGACCATTGATAAAGCCAGAATCTCTAATGCTACCATTGATTATGATGATGATAGCTATAACCTGCATTTTAGTTATACAGATGAACATACTGACGACAGTAGCAGGGAACAGATTAAGATAAAACACGAAATATGGTGCACAGATGCAGCTACCACGTTTAATGTTCTTCGCTTTAGCGATGAGTATGCAACTGCTGGAACAGCTTTGTGGCGTTTGGGTGGCGAAGACCCCAGAATGTGGACCTATTACAATACCAATTTAAGTAATGCCGCATTACAAAATAAACCTTTTGATTTTTCACAACTTACCCGCATCCCTTTTAATGTAAACCGCAAGCCAACAGCCACCGGCGAAGGTGAATTGTTACGGATCCTGTATACCCCGCAGGAAGGTAAAATTGATCTTCAAATAGACACTTCTGAATTACTGATTACCGAACAGGATTATAAAACGCTGCCTTCCGGCTATGTATACCAGAAATTTGCAGAAGACAAAACTCCTCTGGGACCCGGCCATAAAATAATTTTAACCTTTGATGATGGTCCCAGCCAGGATTTTACACCTAAAATTTTGGATATCCTGGAAAAAGAAAAAATACCAGCCACTTTTTTTGTAATTGGATTAAATGCAGAGCAAAATATTCCATTGCTTCAACGCATTTACAAAGATGGCTATGAAATAGGGAACCATACATTTACTCATGGGAATATAGCCAAAATGAGTCCCCAAAGGGCCGAACTGGAAATGAAATCTACCCGTCTGCTGATAGAAAGCATTACGGGGCATTCCACTATCTTATTTAGGGCCCCTTACAATGCCGATAGTGAGCCGCAGACATATGAAGAAATTGAACCAATAGCCCGCAGCAAAAAAGACAATTATATCACCATTGGTGAAAGCATTGACCCCAACGACTGGCAGGTAAATGTAAGCGCGGACAGTATTGTAGCCAGAACCATCCGCATTGCAGAATCAACTGATGCCAGTATTATATTATTACACGATGCAGGAGGCGAAACAAGACAAGCTACAGTAGATGCTTTGCCGAAAATTATAGCCTACTTCAAAAAAAGAGGTTGCGTGTTTACTACTGTAGCCGATCTTATGGGCAAAACAAGAGCCGACGTAATGCCCGCACTTCCACCTAGTAAAGACAGCTGGATGAGAAAGCTTAATTTTTTCTTAGCTGAAGCTACTTATTGGGGCAGCCATATTTTATTCGCATTGTTTATTGTGGGCATTGCGCTTTCAGTAGGCAGAATGGTATTAATGGCGGTACTGGCAGGTATACAAAAACGCAGAGAGTCAAAACAATTACCTGTGGCCATACCTGTAACTGGCTTACCGCTGGTTAGCGTTATTGTACCTGCATATAATGAGGAAGTAAATGCGGTAAGAACGGTAAACAGTTTACTGATGCAGGATTATCCCAACCTGGAAGTAGTTTTTGTAGATGACGGTAGTAAAGACAGTACTTACACTACCGTTTACAAAGCCTTTGAAAATGTTGACAAAGTAAAAGTATATACCAAAATAAATGGCGGTAAGTCTTCTGCCCTAAATGTTGGTATAGAAAAAGCAAGCAGTGAATTTGTAGTATGCATTGATGCAGATACTCAGTTAAAGACAGATGCCGTGTATAAACTGATGCAAAAGTTTACCAGCGAAAAGGTTGCCGCCGTTGCGGGCAATGTAAAAGTTGGCAACGAAATAAATATGATTACCAAATGGCAAAGTATTGAATACATCACCTCGCAAAACTTTGACCGCCGGGCCTTTGATCTGCTGGATTGCATCACCGTGGTGCCCGGCGCCATCGGTGCTTTCAGAAAAGCCGCAGTGATAGAAGCGGGTGGCTTTACAACCGATACGCTGGCAGAAGATTGCGACCTTACTATGCGGCTTCACCGGAATGAATATGAAGTAAGAAACTGTAACGACGCCATATCTTATACCGAAGCACCAGAAACTATGCGGCAATTTATGAAACAGCGTTTTCGCTGGAGCTTTGGGGTAATACAATGTTTTTGGAAACACCGGGATGCGGTATTTAATCCAAAATATAAAAATTTTGGTATGATCGCCATGCCGAATATTCTTATTTTCCAAATGTTTCTGCCTTTTCTGGCCCCGCTTGCTGACCTTGTTTTGATAATA
>JANYFI010000227.1 GCA_025362765.1 Ferruginibacter sp.
CTTTATCTTGGAAATGAAAAATTAATTCACTTATGGTTATAAGAAAATTACCAACTCTGTTTAATACACAGTTAACAAAAAGTTGATGGGATAAATGAAGTATCAGCAACCTTTTTGTGGCAGAGGCGTGTAGACAAAATAAAAACCGGCGTATGTTTATTATGGCTGGAAATCTTTTAACGATGACAAACTGATTAATTCAGAAAATTTGCCTGTATCAACATTTAAAATGAAAGTAGAATGAAGAAAATAGTATTGACAATATTGACATTGATTCAATTGCAATTTTTACTGGCGCAAAATAGAATACCTGTTTTTGTTTCGGGTGCGGATGGGCATAAATCATACCGCATACCAGCCATCATCAATTTGCCCAATGGTAACTTATTGGCTTTTTGTGAAGGCAGGGTGCATGGCTCTGGCGATTTTGGCGACATCAACATTGTGTTAAAAATAAGTAAAGACAAAGGAAATACCTGGGAAAAGTTACAGACGGTTGTGGATGCAGATTCATTACAAGCTGGTAACCCTGCGCCTGTGATTGACTTAACTGATCCTGCCTATCAGCAGGGAAGAATATTTTTATTTTACAATACTGGAAATAACTCCGAAGGAGAAGTGCGGAAAAGAAATGGGTTGAGGGAGGTTTGGTATAAAACATCAATAGATGGCGGTAATACATGGAGCGATGCAATCAATATTACCTTACAAACACATAAGCCTTTTCAACCGCAGTTAAACCCCGCTTACAGTTTTAAAGAAGACTGGCGCAGCTACGCCAACACGCCCGGGCATGCCATGCAATTTACTGCCGGCGAATACAAAGGAAGAATATTTGTAGCGGCCAATCATTCTGCGGGTAATCCACAAAAGCAATTTGAAGATTATGCAGCGCATGGATTTTATACAGATGATCATGGTAAAACATTTCATATAAGTGAAACCATACAAATGCCGGGCAGCAATGAATCTATGGCAACTGAATTAAGTAACAACAAATTGATGATGAATAGCCGCAATCAAAAGGCCGACATCAAAGCCAGGATCGTTTCCATCAGTAGTGATGGCGGTGCTACCTGGGAGAAATCATATTTTGATACTACGTTGATTGATCCCGTAAACCAGGGCAGCATATTGACGATTGGTAAAAAAAATGGAAAAGCTATTCTTGCTTTTTGTAATGCCGCGGATACAAAAAATCGGGACAATCTTACGCTACGGATTAGTTTTGATGAAGGAAAGAACTGGAAAAAAAATATCCCGATTGATAAATCCGGTGATGATAAGGAAAAAGATTTTACGGCTTATTCCGACATGGTAAAAATTTCCAACAATAAAATTGGAATACTGTATGAAAGGGATGAATATGCTGCAATCGTATTTACCGTGATTGATTGGAAAAAATAACTTTAACTCTAAAAAGAAAGAAAGATGAACAGTAAGAAGATGGCATTATTGCTACTATTAATTATCCCCACAATATTGTCTGCACAAAAATCTGTTATTATTCCGCAACCGGTAAGTGTGCAGTTTACTACGGGTAATTGTGTCATTGATAAAAACACCGCTTTAAAATTTAATAAAACGGACATAGCCTTGCAGGAAGCGGCCGTATTTTTTAAATCTGTTATTAATACTATCAGCGGCATTGAATTACCAAACAATGTGGTAAAAAATAAATCAATTGAATTTAAGTTTATCAATAATGCAGAGCTCGGTGATGAAGGATATTTGCTGCATATCACTCCAACGTCTATTCAGATTGCTGCTAATAAAAAAGCCGGTCTTATTTATGGTATGCAATCGCTGTTTCAAACATTACCTGTCATACAAACAAATGCAGCATTAATCATTCCCTGCATGGAAATAAAAGATTACCCCAGGTTTAAATGGCGGGGCATGCATTTAGATGTAAGCCGTCATTTCTTTGGGCCTCAATTTGTGAAGGAGTACATTAATTTACTGGCCTCCTACAAGATGAATATTTTTCACTGGCATTTGGTGGATGACACAGGCTGGAGGATTGAAATAAAAAAATATCCGTTGCTTGCACAGGTTGGTGCGTGGCGGGTAGATGAAACGGATAAAGTTTGGGGCGACAGGCCGCAGGCCAAACAAGGCGAAGCGCCTACCTATGGTGGTTATTACACACAGGAGCAAATAAAAGATATTATAAAATACGCGGCCGAACGCAACGTAACCATCGTTCCTGAAATTGAAATGCCGGGCCATGTGGCCTCCGCCATCGCTGCCTATCCTGCATTAAGTTGCACACAGGTGCCGCAACTGCCATTAACCGGTGGCGATTATACAGGCATGTCATCTAACTATTGTGCAGGCAACGACAGTGTGTTTTTATTTTTGCAAAATGTATTAACTGAAGTCATCAATTTATTTCCATCAAAATACATTCATATCGGCGGTGATGAAGTAGATAAAGCACCGTGGCATAAATGTGCAAAATGCCAGGCAAGAATAAAAAGGGAGGGGTTGAAAAACGAAGATGAACTGCAGAGTTATTTTATAAGGCGAATAGAAAAGTTCATTGTAAATAAGCACAGGCAAACGATTGGCTGGGATGAAATTTTAGAAGGAGGCCTTGCACCCGAAGCCACCGTAATGAGCTGGCGTGGCGAAGCGGGTGGCATACAGGCGGCTAAGATGAACCACAATGTAGTGATGACACCAGGTAATCCATTGTATTTTGATCAATACCAGGCAGGTCCGGAAGGCGAGCCGACGGCTATTGGAGGAATGAGCACGCTGAAAAAAGTGTATGATTATGATCCAATACCAAAAGAACTGAATGAAACGGAGGCGAAATATGTATTGGGTGCGCAGGCTAATTTGTGGGCAGAATATATTACCACGCCTCAACATGCGACCTACATGGTGTTACCCCGCATGCTGGCACTTGCAGAAGATGTGTGGAGTCCGAAACAAAGTAAAAACTGGCAAAGTTTTAATGAAAGGTTGCAACATCAATTCAAAGGTTTTGAGCAAAGAGGGTTAAATTTTTGTTATGGAAATTTCACCGTCGATATAAAGCCCGTTTCTGAAAATGGAAAATTGAGTGTGACGCTTTTTACTGAAATTTTAAACGGTAAAATTTATTATACTACCGATGGAAGTTTGCCCACAACAGAAAGTTTAAAATACGCTGCATCCATTCCTGTCAGTGCTTCCACCGTTATAAAAGCAGTAACCGTTTTAAATGGTAAAGTGATGGGATTAAAGCCTGCTGAACAATCTTTTGTAATGCACAAAGCCATTGGCAAAAACGTAATCTATACCAATCCGGTAAGCAAATATTATATGGCGGATGGTCCTAATTCATTAACCGATGGTGTAAGAGGAACCTATGCTGTTGGAAAATTCTGGCATGGCTTTTCAGAAGAAGATATGATTGCCACCATTGATTTGGGAGAAGAAAAAAATGTAACCTCCATTTCACTGGGTTGTCTGCAACATTACAAAGACTGGATATTTATGCCCTCTGCAGTGAAGTATGAAATATCATTGGATGGAAAAACATTTACAATACTGCAAACAATCAACAACACCGTTTCTGTGGAAGATAGAAATTCTGTGATAAAAGATTTTACTGCAACATTTGCGGGGCAGAATGCAAAATTTATTCGTGTAACGGCAACAAATACGGTTTGTCCCAAAGGCCATCCCGGCGAAGGAAAGCCATCATGGATATTTGCCGATGAAATAATAGTGAATTAAGAAAGCAAAAACGAAATGAACAAAATATTGTCGCCGCTAATCCTCACTGTCTTTATCTTAGGTTTTAATACATCCAAAAGGCAGCAACAGGGTGATGGTAAACACTTATTTGCTGATACATCCATTCAATTAATGCCAGGTGAATTTTGATGGGGCGGCGCCCTTACCTACGGCAATAAAATGCCATTGGGCAAAGAGAAAATATTTGATAACTATTATGATACAAATAATCTGAAAGCTATCGTTTCCAAACAAATGAATGCTTGTGGTAGTTATTTTCTTCAAATTACACTTAGCTAAATAATCAATGAAACCAGTAAAATATATTTCTTTCTGTTGGATGCTGAGTTCACTTTTTGCGTGCAACAATAATTCAACGAAAGCGAATTTGGTTGTGGGTAATAAAGATACTGCCACCTCTTAAATGATGGTGCCATCAAGGTTTTCAGATACATCGGCTGGGGCTGGATTAAAATTCAATGGCGATTCTTCCACAGCTGGAATGGTATTAATAAAGGGAGGTGCTTTTTTGATAGGAGGCGACAATTCACAGGCAGACAAAGACAAATATCCGAAGCATAAAGTAGCAGTAAGTAGTTTCTGGATGGATGCAAGCGAAGTTACCAATGGGGAGTTTTAAAAATTTATAGAAGCTACGTAGTACGTTGCCACCGCCGAAAAAAAACTGATTGGGATGAAATGAAACAAACCCTTCCTCCCGGAACTGCTAAGCCACCCGATAGTATGCTTGTTGAGGCTTCATTGGTATTTCACCAAACTTCAGGCGCTGTTGATTTGCGTGATTACAGTCAATGGTGGAGCTGGGTAAAAGATGCAAGCTGGAAACATCCTGAAGGCCTCAACAGTTCTATTAAAGGAAAAGAAAATTGCCCAGTAGTGCTTTTGAAAATACTGAAGCCGTCAATCCAAAAGGGCCAGCGAAAAGCCACGACCCGATAGATATGTACACTCCTAAAAGAAGTTTACGTGGTGGGAGTTTTTTGTGCAATGATACTTATTGCAGCGGCTACCGAGTTGCACGCAGAATGGAAAGTAGTCCTGGTACGGGTTTGGAACACATAGGGTTTCGCTGTGTAAAAGATGTTAGATAAAAAATATTTATCTCCATGTTTTATTGTTTGACACAACGGGACAATTAACAAAAATAAAAGACATATAGCTTTCCTTCGCAGCAAAGACACACGCAAGGCTCACGGCTTTGCCCAGGCCAGTTGAGCGTTTTCGTAAGTGGAAGTGCAAGGTTCATATCAATTGAAAATATTAGTACCTAATGAATGTAGGCGCCGTTTTTAAAAATAATAAACTTTATCTTTAGTAAAAGATATGCTTGTTGCCACAAATAAATTTATTGCAAATTGAAAAGTATTTTATTTTATATGTTGCTTTTGCCGGTTATTATTTCTTGTAATAACAAATCCAAATCAACTGCAGCCAATACCGCCGCCGCAGCAGACACTACCTGGGTAAAAGTCAATGGTAAAGACAGCTTGTTGTTACTTACAGACAGGCCGCCCAACCTGGAAACGCCTTTAAAATATTTTCTGGAGGACTATACGCCCAACAAAGTATTCTTTGTGCGCTGGCACCTTGCGGGGTTACCTACTGCTGTTAATACGGATACGTTTCGCTTACGGGTAGGTGGCAATGTTTCTAAAGAGATTGCTCTATCTATCAATGATCTTAAAACAAAATTTACGCCTGTTACCATGACCGCTTTATGCCAATGCTCCGGCAATTCCAGGAGCTTTTTTGATCCCAGAGTGCCAGGTGGCCAATGGAAAAACGGATCAATGGGCAATGCTAAATGGACAGGGGTAAAATTGAAAGATATATTGTTGATGGCCGGCGCAAAAAAGGACTCAAAAGAAGTGAGCTTCAATGGTCTTGATGAACCACCAATGTCAACCACCCCCGACTTTGTAAAAGCGCTGCAATACGATCATGCAATTGATGGCGAAGTGATGGTTGCTTACGAAATGAATGGCGAACCGCTGCCCGTGTTAAATGGGTTTCCATTAAAATTGGTTGTGCCGGGTTGGTATGCCACTTATTGGGTTGGTATGTTAAGTAATATAGAGGTACTCTCTACACCCTTTGAAGGGTTTTGGATGAAGAAGGCATACACGATTCCCAAAGGTGTACCGAATGGAAATGAAAGACCTGACTCTATTGCAACCGATGTAGAACCCATTAGTAAAATGAATGTCCGGTCATTGTTTGTGGCGCCCGAACCAAATGGCGCCATTGCGGTTGGCCGGCAAACAGCAATACAAGGCGTTGCGTTTGATGCAGGGTATGGAATTACTAAAGTAGAGCTGTCTGCAGATAGTGGTAAAACCTGGTTGCCTGCAAGCCTGGATGCGGATTTAGGTAAATATTCGTGGCGACGCTGGCGCTTTAATTGTACGCCATTAAAAAAAGGTGATTATACCTTACAGGTGAAAGCTACTAATGCAATAGGACAAACACAACCCGTACACCAGTGGAACCATAGCGGGTACATGCGCAACGAAATTGAAACATTAAAATTAAAAGCCGAATAACCATGAAGCAGGTACGGTTAAAAAATAAAATACTATTTTCTTTGTGTGTATGCTGTGTTATCTCATGCAACGAAACAAATAATAAAAAGCAGGGTAGCATTACTTCTACAGTGGTGGACCTTGGTAGCGTAGTCACAAACCTGCCTGACGGGCCAGGCTATGCAACCTTTCAAAATAATTGTGTTAGCTGCCACTCCGCCCGGTATGTACAAATGCAACCCAACCTTACCGAAAAAACATGGACGGCCCTTGTAACAAAAATGAAAAAAACTTTCGGGGCGCCCATTCCTGATTCTTCTGTTAAAGAAATTGTGCAATACTTAGTGACCATTAGGGGGAAGGGTTGAATTTTATTTCTTAAAAAAATGGGGAGTATGAAAAATATTTTGTGGCTGTTAATACTGGTATGTTTTAATGGGCTGGCTCAGCAAAAGCCTAACATTGTTATTATTATTTCTGATGATCATGCATACCAGGCCATTAGTGCATACGGAAGCAAATTGACCTATACACCCAATATAGACAGTATTGCCCATGAAGGGGTTATTTTTAATAAAGCCTATGTAACCAATTCAATTTGCGGCCCCAGCCGTGCAGTTCTTTTAACAGGCAAATACAGCAACAAGAATGGGTTTAAAGACAATGAGCACTCTACA
>JANYFI010000235.1 GCA_025362765.1 Ferruginibacter sp.
TCCTGCACCGCACCATCAAAAAAATTGAAGAAGATACAGAGAAGTTTTCTTTTAACACCGCCGTAAGCGCCTTCATGATTTGCATCAACGACTTGTTTGATGTGAAGTGTCATAAAAAAGAAGTGCTGGAAAAAGTATTGATTTTAATGTTGCCTTATGCGCCGCATATTGCGGAAGAATTGTGGCACCAATTAGGTAATGAAGGCAGTATTTTAGATGCAACTTACCCAACCTTTAACCCTGCGTTGCTGGTAGAAAGCACCAAGGAATATCCGATTTCTATCAATGGAAAAGTAAGGGCCAATCTTTCACTGGCCTTAGATCTTGACCAGAAACAGGTAGAGGAAATTGTATTGCAAAATGATGTAGTACAAAAATGGCTGGAAGGGAAAGATCCGAAGAAGATTATTTACGTTAAGAATAAGATGATTAATGTGGTGGTGTAGTTTGTTTTACACAACAAGTGCAAAGAAAACAACGAACGCAACGTGGTACTTTTTACATCGGTTGTTTTGGTTGACTGAAATAAAAAGTAAACCCCGTCAAAATAGGCAAAGCCCTGGTTGTATAAACCGGGGCTTTTTCATTACACCCATTAAACAAAATTTAAGCTCCACTGTTGTACATGCTAAATTTACAGTATGGCAAAACCAACTATCGAACTCATCAACGCCCTGCGTTTAACGGCTAGCAATCTACGCAATGGAGCATACCATAGCTGGGGCCACCATGGCGCCTGCAATTGTGGTAACCTTGTGCAGTCAGTTACTAATTTTACCAAAGAAGAAATACTGCAATATGCCCACACCGGCACCGGTGAATGGACAGAACTGGCCATAGAATTTTGTCCAGCCACCAATGCGCCGATCGCCCTGGTGTTTACCAGGTTGGAGCAAATAGGATTAACCCCAACTGATATTCATCACATTGAATATTTGTCAGATAAAGAAGTGCTGGCGCAATTACCCGGCGGCCTTCGATGGTTAAAACGCAATAAAAAAGAAGACGCGGTTGATTATTTTGAAGCCTTTGCAAACTTGCTGGAAGAACAATGGCTGCAACAAATTGATGTACGGTTGCAAAGCATTACTGCACCTATTCTTCAACCGACGTTTTAGTAGTGGGTAAAATCCGGCGATGCGGCACCGGCTTTATGTTCCCACACGTTAAACAATATGCTTACCTTCAACCAATGAACAGCCCGCTCGAAAATGTATTGCGAAGAAACCAGCTAAATTTCCGCAGTGTAGTTGATTTTAATGTTGCCATTGATAAATTAGTGCGGATGGATTTTACCAGCGGCAACAAAGAATTAACGCCGGAATTGATTGCTGATACAGGTTTGTTTTCCGCTTACGTCAATCAAACATTGGCCGCCGCAAATGCCCGCTACGGCATAGGTGGTTACGCAGAAAACAGAATGCTGTACAATCGTAGCCCTCACTTCAATTTAGCCGGGTCAACGGTCTCCTCTCCCGGGGGAGATTTAGAAGTGGCTCTGCCTCCATCCCGTTCCATACACCTTGGCATAGATATCTGGGGGGCCGCCGGCACCAAAGTTTTTGTGCCCATCGGTGGCACTGTGCACAGCTTTGCCTACAATGATCATTTTGGAGATTATGGTGCCACGATTATTTTGCAACACCAGTTGGAAACAATTGTTTTTCATACACTATACGGTCACCTGGGTTTGGCCGACCTGGCTAATATACGGGAGGGGAAATACATCAGCAGGGGAGAGTTGCTCGGTCATTTTGGTGAGCCTTCAGAAAACGGCGACTGGCCACCACACCTGCATTTTCAGGTGATTGCAGATATGCGGGTAGCAAAAGGCGATTACCCCGGAGTGTGCAGTATTAATGAGAAAGAAAAGTATTTAAATAATTGCCCTGACCCGGATTTGATATTGAATATGATAGGAAAGATTTAATTATTTCACTAAGCCGAAACCTCCGCTTGAAATGGAAAATTCAATCAAGATAAGTATTCCTCCGCCTATTAACATTCCTTGTCCATAGCTTTTTATTTTTGGAATGATTGATACAATTAGTCCAATAATGGCCGCTAAAATTCCCAAGGAAAAGCAAGGTATTCCCATTCCTACGCTTACGTCAAACATGTTATCATTGCTTCGTTGAAAGGCCGATATAATAGCAATAACTGCGATTGTCATCCCAGCTGAAATTCTGGTCTCATTTGTCATTGTCAAGGTCTATGTTTTATCAATAAATCATCAATGCATATTCATATTTAGTGGCGCCAGGCTGCAAAGGCTAATTCCAATTAAAAGCATGATGCCCGCAGATAAGAGCATGGCTTTTCCCATCGGCCTGCTACTGGCAAACAGCACAGTAAAAATCCCGACCAAAAAATATCCCACGGCAAACAATAAACCTGATAAGCCAATCATCGAAAATTTGTCCTTGTCACCAAATAACAAAAAGCACGAAGCAATATTCCAAAAATGGAAAAACAGGTAATCAAGGTGTTTTTAAAACTGCTTCATCGTTGATGTTTACCGGGTGACGTAATAATCCATCGCCTAAATTCATTCCTGTAAAAAAAGTGGTTTAATCGTGATTTTTATATTCAAAAGCTAAATAATATACAACTTTTAACGTTGTACATTTGTTTGAATTATCATGCAGGGACTAAAACAGTAACTTTGCATCGCAAAAAGTAAACAATGGATATTAAAGTCGGCAAACTGCTAAGCGAGATCAACAGCCCTGATGATCTTAAAAAATTAAGCAAAGACCAGTTGCACTTGGTTTGCGACGAATTAAGGCAATACATTATTGACGTTGTAAGTGTGCATGGGGGACATTTTGCAGCCAGCTTAGGTGTAGTAGAACTGAGTGTGGCACTGCATTATATTTTTAACACACCATACGATCAACTTGTATGGGATGTAGGGCACCAGGCTTATGGACATAAAATTTTAACCGGTAGAAGAGACCAGTTTCCAACCAACAGAAAATACCATGGTCTCAGTGGTTTTCCTAATAGAAGCGAAAGTGAATACGATACGTTTGGTGTAGGCCATTCTTCTACGTCTATCAGCGCAGCCCTCGGTATGGCGATGGCCAGTTATTATAAGGGTGAAAAAGACCGCCAACACATTGCGGTTATAGGCGACGGCGCTATGACGGCAGGTTTGGCTTTTGAAGCTATGAATCACGCAGGTATTGCTAACAGTAACCTGTTGATTATTTTGAATGACAACTGCATGAGCATTGATCCCAATGTGGGCGCATTGAAAGAATATCTTACCGATATTACTACTTCGCAAACCTATAATAAAGTAAAAGATGATGTGTGGAACCTGCTGGGAAAATTGCCCGTAGGAAAGACTTTTTCGCGTTTTATGGCGCAGAAATTGACCGACGGCCTCAAAGGCATGGTAAGCAGCAGCGCCAATTTGTTTGAAGCATTGAACCTGCGGTATTTCGGACCTATTGATGGGCATAACATTACCAAATTGGTAGACACACTTAATGACCTTAAAAATATTCCCGGACCTAAATTACTGCATATAAAAACAGTAAAAGGAAAGGGATATGAATTGGCGGAAAAAGACCAAACAAAATGGCATGCACCGGGTTTATTTGATAAAGTAACAGGCGAAATTCAGCGGAAAAAATTTGATATTCCACAGCCGCTAAAATACCAGGATGTTTTTGGCTACACCATTATTGAGCTGGCCGAAATGAATGATAAAGTAATGGGCATTACCCCGGCGATGCCCAGTGGATCGTCGCTAAAATACATGATGGAAAAAATGCCTGACAGGGCTTTTGATGTGGGCATTTGTGAACAACATGCCGTAACGCTGAGCGCAGGTTTAGCAACTCAGGGTATGCGGGTATTCTGCAATATATATTCCTCCTTTATGCAAAGGGCGTATGATATGGTAGTGCATGATGTGGCCATTCAAAAATTGCCCGTGGTATTTTGTTTAGACAGGGCAGGACTTGTGGGTGAAGATGGCGCCACCCATCATGGATGTTATGATATAGCTTATATGCGCTGTATACCCAATATGGTTGTAAGCGCGCCAATGAATGAAAAAGAATTGCGCAACCTGATGTATACTTCGCAACTGGAAACTACTACAAATCCATTTGTGATCCGTTACCCAAGGGGTGAAGGCACTATGGCGGAATGGAAAACGGCCTTTGAAGAGATACAAATTGGTAAAGGAAGAAAATTAAAAGATGGCCAGGATATAGCAATTCTCTCTTTTGGCCATCCGGGCAATTTTGCAGCGGCTGCCATTCGTGAAGTAAAAACGGAAGGCATTAATCCTGCTCATTACGATATGCGTTTTGCAAAGCCATTGGATGAAGAAATGTTGCATGAAGTATTTGCAAAATTCAACAAGATAATTACGGTTGAAGATGGCACCGTTAAGGGAGGTTTTGGAAGTGCTATATTGGAATTTATGAACG
>JANYFI010000275.1 GCA_025362765.1 Ferruginibacter sp.
TTTAACAACTACGCACTGCAACAAAGTCTCTCCTGTTTAAAATCGCCTTGGACAAGGCGTTCCTTTCATTGTATAATCGGCATCGCACCTGTCATCTGAAATTACTCCGTTGGGCGTTAATTTTTCCCATATAAAAGCACCTTCGCCACTGCCGGCGCTTCTTGAAAATCCCAGCTTGCCGGTGGTGGCATCATACGCCATGCCTACCCTTAACCTGTCTGTTTCATTGTACCGCCGGTCAAATAAATCCAGGCTTAAGGTAATCGCGAACGCATCACTGTTTTGAAAACCCACATTGCCCCTGTACCAGGCGCCAATCGCCATGCGGGCGTTTTTGTATTCGCAACCTACGCTGAGCGAATTGCTTTTGGCTTGCTGATAATAAATGATGCTGGGTAAAAAATAAGAATCCCCTTCTTCATCAATATCCAATTTATACCGCACATAAGAAAACCAACGCCGCGGCAGTTTGCTATAGCTGTTGGAAGTCAGCGATTCGTCGGGCTGGTTTATGTGCTGGGCGCCGCCGCCAATCATCCAGTTGGAACGGTAATACAACAAAAAACCGGCGGCGAAATCCGCAAAATATTTATTGTTGTTCAGCGCAACATCTACCCCCGAAACAGCGCCGGGAATAATACCGGTGTTATCAATCTGGTCGCTGAAATATAGCTTATCGTAATTAACACTCCGGTTAGCAACACCCGCCTGCAAACCCAGGTGCAGCCGGGCATTGGGCAAACAAAGCGCATAAGAATAAATGGCAGCCAGGCCGTTTTTATTAAGATACCCTTCTTTGGAATTGGTCAGCAGCAAGCCTACTCCCCCGTGCATATTTTTTATATAGCGGTCCACTCCTACTGCCGCGTTTTGCAGTGGCGAAGGCACGTTTAAAAATTGCCGTTTAAACGTAGCGGTGAAACGAAGATCCAGTTCGGCAGTACCCGCCGTTGCGGGATTTAACGTAAGCGGGGAATTAAACGCCTCTGTAAAGAAAGCATCCTGCGCAAAAATATTTGCACTAAATAAAATAAAACCGATAAATAAATATTTTTTCATTGTACTGCTTTTAATAGTAGTTATAAGTTATAAGTTATGAATTCGCTATTCACCACTCACCATTCACCACTTGTTATTTTACCACGGTAATGCTACCCACTTTTTTGTATTTAGTTTCACCCGGATAAATCATGCCAAGCCATTCAGACCCATTCATAAATTTGGCTTGTATCTTCCACACATACGCATCCTGTTGCACAATGCTGCCCTTGTAAGTGGCGTCCCATGGCTGGTTGGGAGCGCCCTTGCTATCCAGGCTGGTACTTTCAAAAACCAGTTCGCCCCATATAGTAAATATCTGCAAATGATACTCTTTTAATCCCTGCGCTTTGGGTAAAAATGTTCTTAAATTTTCCTGCAGGCAATGCGGGCAAATGGCATTGGGAATATACATCCAGCCGGGAAAGCCATCTATACGGGCAATCTTAGTAATAGTATCCGAACAGTTGGTTACATTATCCAGCACAATTAATTTGATAGGGTAATTACCGGTGTCGGTATATTTATGATTGATCACGTCTGTTGTGGTGGCAAAACTGCCATCACCCAAATTCCACAGGTATTGATAATTGGCACTGTTTAAAGTAAGGTTATTAAAACTAAAAGTATAATTGGGCACCGTAATTAAAGGGGTTGGACTGATAAAAAAATCAGCGGCGGGCGGCACTTTGGCCAACACCAGATTGGGCTTTATCACCGAATCTTTACAACCAAAACTACCATACGCCACCAGCTTAATGGTATAAGGATTTGGCCCGGGGGCAAAAGACTTGACGGGGTTAGCGGCTGTGCTAATGGTGCCATCTCCAAAATCCCACAAATAACTGTCGCCATTGGTGGTAAGGTTCGTTAACTGCACTCTTGCGGTGTCGCAGGTAAGCGTAGTATTTACGGCAAAATCCGCCACTGGTTTAACAGAAATTTTTACCAATTGGCTCGCCGTGTCTTTACACACGCCATCGTTGGCTACCAGCGTAATTAAATATTGACCTTGCGTATTGTACAAATGCGTAGGACTGGTGAAAGAAGAAGTGGGTGTATTGTCACCCCAATCCCAAACATAGTTGGTGGCGTTAGTAGTAGTGTTATTGGTTGCCACATTTAATACGCCGGTGCAACCCAATGTATCACTCACTGTAAAAGCAATGGTGGGTTTTACCCTTGAGGTAAATGTTATTGAAAAAGTATCGGGCTTACATCCGTAACTATTGTCTGCAATTAAAGTAACCTTGTATAAGGTGGAAGGCTTATTAATAATAATTATCGGCGCCGCATCGGTACTAACCAACACGCCGTTTACCAGCCATTGATACAAAGTAGCCAACGAAGACGTATTGGTAACTGCCGCAATAAACGGCACACAATCAACAGGATTGGCCACACTGAATTGCGCCTTTGCAGAAGGATTCATTTGCAACAGGGATTTCGCCGTATCACTGCAGCCAACTGTATTGCTCACCACCAGCAAGGTGGTAAAAAATTTTGGTAAAACGGCCAGTGGCGCAACTGTGTATTGATGTGTAAAGTTGCCGTTGCCGGATAATGAAATATTATCTACGATCCAATTATATTTAATGGCGTCATTACCATCGTAGGTGGTAGTATTGATATAGGCTACGGTTGTATCTCTTGTACAAACAGATAAATCGCCAGGACTAAACGATGCCACGGGATTGCCTGCCACCGTAAAATAAATAATGCCGCTATCCGCACAACCGGCAACATTTTTTGCCACCAATTTTACATAAAAATTACCCGGCTTATTAAAAGTATATTGCGCACTGGCACCGGTTGCTATTATCAATGACGGGTTCACTGTACTGTCATAAAAATACCATTGAGTGTTTTCATCAACAATGCCAGGAGCTGTAACGGCCAGCGTGAATGGCGCACAATTCAGGGACCTGGTATTTGACTGTATCCTGGTATCCGGTGTAGCCAATACGGTAATTGATTTTACAATAGTATCATAACACACCAGCCCAAAATTATTTGACTTTTCAGCCCGTAAATAAATAGTATACGTTCCCGGAGCCGCATACGCATGTACAGGATTAACAATATTACTTCCGGTGCCATCGCCCCAAAACCATTGGTAGTTGGTAGCATTCAGCGAAGTATTGTTCACCCTTACCGAATCACCCTGGCAATAATTACGGGCATTGGTAGTAAAAGCCGCCACCGGTTTGGTGTATACGGTTACGGCTTTGTAAATGGTGGTATCACTGCAGCCGTTGGTAATATCAACCCTGATGCTGTACGTTCCAGGATTGTTAAACCCATGCACCACGCTGCTTTCACCATTATTGGTAACGATTACAGGCGTGCCATCACCAAAATTCCAGGTAAATGAAGTGGCGCCTGTTGTGCCATTGTTAAAGGCTACAATATGTGGCGCACATCCAAATAAATCATTGCCGTTAAGGTTAATCCGCGGCTGTATATTGTTGGGCGCTATCCTTACTTTAATCACCTGTGTATCTCTTGCGCATTCATTGGCGGCGATTAACTGAATTGAAAAAGTATCTACTTTATTGCCAGTATTGTAAGTATAACTCAGCGAACCATTGGTATAAGTAGTGTCGCGGTGTCCGTTCCCAAAATTCCAGTAATAAGTATTAGGGCCACCCGGTGATTGATTATTGATGTGCACCGCAAAAGGGGAGCAACCCGCCGTTGTATCTACTCCAAAATTTGCTTTGGGATTAGCCCTTATTTTTACACTGTCCCGCCATAGCGTGGTATCGCAACCGTTGTAAGCTTTTAATGTTACCTGGTAAGTAGTGTCGGTATTTTTGGGGCTGGGATAAAAAAGAACAGTGCCCGGCTGAGCCAGCGTGCTGGTGACGCCATTACCAAAGTTCCAGTTAAAGCTGATATTATTGATTATGCTGGAAGTGTTGGTAAAAGATACCGGTAATGGTCCGCAGCCATACCCGGTATCTTTTGTAAATTTTGCCTGGGCGGTAATCACGGTTATAAATTGTTGCTGGATAGTATCCGGTTTACAACCGTATGGGCTGGTGGTAATTAATTTGATGATCACCGCATCATTAGACGTATTCATTGTGTAACCCGGAAAGTTACCGCTGCTGTTGCTTCCAATATTTACCGCACCGGCAAACCATTGATATAATCCATCCCTGTCGGGAAAAGGCGTAACGTTTATCGCATTGCCGAGATTAAACGGCGTACAGCCTGTTACAGGATTTGCCGTAAATAAAGCGGTGGCATTTTGCCGGATGGTAATTTTTACCGGCGCACTAAAGCTACCTTGCACACCCGCACATAAACTGGTAAATGCCACCCGGCGATAAAAAGTAGAAACGACTAAAACCGGTGGCGAATAATTTAACGCTGTTTCGCCTGGTATATCAGTCCATGTTATACTATCGGTACTCATTTGCCATTGGTAAGCAGCCGCCGAATTGCCGCCTGTGGCTGTTTGTCCGTTGATTTGCGCCGGCAGCACATTCACACAAACGGATTGACTGGCGCTGATAATATTATTGCTGATGCCCGGCCCCACCGTTACCACCACGGTATCTTTGGCAATGCAGGAGCCGGCGCCATAAGTATAAATGGCATTGTACACCCCTGTATTCGTGGGTGTAAAATTGCCGTTGGCAGTAACAAAAGCATTGCCAGACCAGGTGCCGCCCGCTGGCGTGCCAATCAGCAAAACAGGATTGCTGCTTTGGCAAATGGTGGTATCCGTGCCTGCATTGGCAACCGGTGGATTGATTACGGTAACAAGTAAACTATCCGTTTTGCTGCATTGATTTAAGGTAACCGTATAGTATAAAGTATATGCACCATTACCGGCGGCAATTGGATTAAATATACCACCGCCGTTAACAGTTGAACCAGTCCACACACCACCTGCAGGTAAGCCACTGAATTTTACGGAGGAAGTATTGTTGCATACAGTGCTATCGTTGCCTGCCCCAGCGCTTGGAAACTCCTGCACCGTAACTAACACAGTAGCAGTATCCGCACAGCCATTGGCGGTAGTGCCGATTACTTGATAGCTTGTACTTGCTGATGGAGCAGCAATCACCGTATCTGTATTTGTATTGTTTAAACCTACAGCAGGAGACCAGTTGTAAGCTGCCGCACCAGCCGCTGTTAATTGTGTATTGCTGCCTGCACAAATAGTTTTGCTTGTTGGATTCAACGTAACAACAGGCCTCTTTTTAACCGTCACCAGCACGGTGTCTGTTGAAGAACAACTGGCACCAGCCGACGCTTTGACAACATAGGCGAAAGTGGTATCGGCGTTTACACCGGTATAAGTTAAACTTATGTCTGTTTGTGCTGCGCCAGGATTGCTTAGTCCTGTAGCGGGCGTCCATTGATAAGTTATGCCGGGCGATGCCGTTGTACCAATTGTGGT
>JANYFI010000296.1 GCA_025362765.1 Ferruginibacter sp.
TTGCCTCACTTTACTTTTGATAACAAATTAAAATATGGAATCAAAAGAAGCCAACTCATTAGCATCCAAAGTTAAGACCGGCTTGCTTAAAAAAACAGCCTCTAAAATATCCCTGGGAGAAATATTTAATGATAGAATATTTCCTGCTGTAATAGAAGAAAAATTGTACATCGCCTATTTTAACGAAGCGCCTGATTCCATTTGCATCAGTGACATAAAAGCTGCATACAAACAATACTAATCATGGCTCAAAAAATTGTACTAAAAAAATTGGGCGTTCTTTCAATTCCTGCCGGTTGCGATTCAAGCTCATTCGAACGGGCGCATCTAAAAAATAAACTATGGATAGTAAAAATCACTAAACCAAGATATAGCAACAGGATATTTTACGCAACCCAATACAATTTTAAAAGCAACTGGTTATGTAAAACCTCTAGTACAATTTTTACCCTAAAACCAAAAAGGAAATTCAAAACATTAATGGAGTATGATTTAATTTGTCAAAACTGCAAGTCAAAAAAAATAACGCATAGCAACGAGCTGTCTGCGGCAATTAACCATCATGTTCCAATGTCAACAATAATACAAGTATTTAAAGACAAAGATATTGAGCTGGAATTTACGCTTGATGATAAAAGCAGATACCATGGGATGGTATTTAACGAGGGTAAATAAATAAGCAGGTGTGAAATTCCAATATTTATAACTTCATAACCTGCGCAGGTAAAGAATAAGACCTTATTTCAACACCCGCAACTTCACCGTTTCAATTCTTGTGTCGCTAACGTTTAAAATGTCAAATTGGTAATTACCTACGGTGAAGGTTTCTTTTTGTTTAGGGATTTCGTCTCGGTGGTGTATAATAAAACCACTCAGGGTTTCCGTGTCAGCGCTATCGGGAAACTCAAGGGCGTATTTCTCGGTAATGTAATCGAGTTCCAGCCTTCCGCTAAAGATAAATTCGTTGGCGGAAAGTTGTTTTTCAATTAACTCTTCGGTATCATGTTCATCGCGAATTTCGCCAAAAATTTCTTCCAGTAAATCTTCCATGGTTACAATGCCGGCCGTACCGCCAAATTCATCTACTACCCAGGCAATACTTTTTCTTTCTTTGCTGAATTTATTCATCAGGTCGGTAGCACTCATGCTTTCAGGAATTGCTGGTATCGGCAATAAGATCGATCGGATATCCTGCGGATTTTTAAACAGGTCCAGCTGATGAATGTAGCCAAGGATGTTGTCAATATTTTCTTCGTATACAACCAGTTTACTCAGTTTTGTCTGGATAAAAGTAGCCTTCACCACATCCATGTTGGTACTGATGTTAACGCCTTCAATTTCTTTGCGGGGTACAAGGCATTCCCTTATTTTTATTTCGCTGAGCGATAAGGCGTTTTCAAACAATTCCTTGTTGATGTCGCTTGAATCCTCTTCATCGTGGTGCTTGCTTTGTTGTATAAAATGCTCCAGGTCAATTTTGCTGAACACTTCTTTTTTATCGCTTAGCCGCACATTAAAAATATAGCGCAATAACCACTCTGCAATGGTGACAAAAAAATTGGAGATGACTGAAAAAATAGCAAAAAAGAACTGTACAATGTAAGCGATAAAACCGCTGCTTAAAATACTTTCGTTGGTTGCCCGAAAGAAAGCCTTAAAAATAAATTCGATAAACAATACAATCAGCGTGGATAAAATTGTTTCTACCAGCAGCTTAATGTATTTGACATAATCAGCCAATGCAACGGGTAATTGCAGTTCGATATAATGCCATAAGGGATATAAAAATTCACCAACTAATAAACCGTACACCACCAGTACCACATTTACCCCTACCAGCGTGGTGCCAATAAAGCGGGCTGGCTTATCTGCATATTCACCCCAAACCTTACCACTGTAAGTGCCTTTCTTCTTTCTAAGCTCCATCGAAAGTTTATTGGCGGAGACAAAAGCAATCTCTATCCCTGAAAAAAAACCGATGAGGATCAAAGAAATTATTATTGCGAAAAGTGCTATCCAATCCATATAGTAAAAATAACAACAAAGATTGATTTAAACCGCTAAATGAATTTACCTGGCAATGAAAGCCTTTATAACGTTTTCTGCTTCGCAGCATGCATGTTCCAGCGTATCATTTACAATCTGTTCATCAAACTGGTCTTTAAAAGAAATTTCATAGGCGGCTTTGTTTACCCTTGCGGCCAGTGATTCAGCCGTTTCAGTTCCCCTGCTTTCCAAACGTGTTTTTAACGCCGCTACCGAAGGTGGTACAATAAACAGGCTGATGGCAGAATCGGGGTATTGCTGTTTTACGTGAATGGCACCTTTTACATCTATATCCAGTATGGGTATTTTGCCGGCATCCCATATCCGTTGCAACTCGCTTTTTAAAGTGCCGTAATATTTTCCTTCATACACCATTTCCCATTCGGCAAATTCGTTGTGCTGAATTTTTTGCTTAAAATCTTCCAGCGATATAAAATGATAATCTACCCCGTTTTGCTCAGTACCCCTGGCCTGCCTGGTAGCAGCAGAAACAGAAAAAGCCAGTTGTGGAAACGTACGCATTAAATGTAGCGTAATAGATGTTTTGCCTGCGCCGGATGGAGCAGTAATAATAATGATTTTGTTCGGAATAGGCATTTGCAAAGAAAAGAAACTGTCGCCTGTTAATCAATTCTTTTTATATCGGCGCCCAATTGCGTCAACCGGGTATCAATTTGCTGATAACCCCGGTCAATCTGTTCAATATTTTGAATGATGCTTTTGCCTTCAGCACTCAATGCGGCAATCAGCAAGGCCACGCCAGCCCTTATGTCTGGGCTGCTCATAGTAATGCCCCGCAGGCGCTGTTGTCTTTCCAGTCCAACTACTACCGCCCGGTGAGGATCGCACAAAATTACCTGGGCACCCATATCAATTAATTTATCTACAAAAAACAAGCGGCTCTCAAACATTTTCTGGTGAATGAGTACGCTGCCTTTGGCTTGTATAGCTGTAACCAGCACGATGCTTAATAAATCGGGCGTAAAGCCCGGCCAGGGGTGATCGTAAATGGTTAAGATACCGCCATCCATGTATTTCTGAATTTCGTACAAGTCCTGCGAAGGAATATGTATATCATCTCCAATAAATTCCATTTGAATACCCAGTTGCTGAAACCTTTCCGGTATTACACCCAGGTGTTCAATGCCCGCGTTTTTGATGGTGATATCGCCCTGCGTCATGGCGGCAAGACCAATAAAACTGCCCACTTCAATCATGTCTGGCAGCAAGCGATGGTCTGTACCACCCAATTCATCTACCCCTTCGATGGTAAGCATATTGCTTGCTATGCCGCTGATGCGGGCGCCCATGCGGTTAAGCATCCTGCAAAGCTGCTGTAGGTATGGTTCACACGCAGCGTTGTAAATAGTAGTAGTGCCCTTTGCCATTACGGCCGCCATTAAAATATTGGCGGTGCCGGTTACGCTGGGTTCGTCCAGCACAATATTAGCGCCTTTTAATTCGGGTGCCACCAGGTAAAAAAATCCGTCGGCATTGTATTGAAAGCCGGCACCCAGTTTTTCAAACCCAATGATATGGGTATCCAGTCTTCTTCTGCCAATTTTATCACCACCCGGTTTGGGTATGTACGCTTTTTTAAACCGTGCCAACATAGGCCCGGCCAGCATTACCGAGCCCCTTAGTTTACCGCTTTTTTTATGATAAGCATCGCTGTTCAGGTAATCTACATCAACGTCATCGGCCTGAAAGGTGCAGGTATCGCGGCTGATGCGGTTAATTTTTACTTTCATCTCGCCCAGTAATTCTATCAGCAGATTTACGTCAATGATGTCAGGGAGATTGGTAATCGTCACTTTTTCTGCCGTGAGTAACACAGCCGAAATAATTTGTAATGCTTCGTTTTTGGCGCCTTGCGGTGTAATGTCTCCGGATAGTTTTTTTCCACCCCTTACTTCAAATGAACTCATAAAATGTATGCTAAGTAAAAATGACTGTTTCTAAAAATGAAAATAACTATTTTAAATAAAAAAGATGGATTCAATTATTGAACCAGCTTTTCTACTAAAAAATCTCCTCCAGTTCTTCCAGGTGATAAATGACATAAGTGGCTTTTATATCTGTGGGTTTTTTTAAGTGATTTACAAACACAGAATCCATTCCGGCATTGATGGCGCCCTGTATATCCGCATCCAGGTTATCGCCCAGCATAATACTTTCGGCTAAACCAGCCCCGGCTTTATTTAATGCGTATTCAAAAATTTCTTTTTTTGGCTTCAGGCTGTTGCTGGATTCCGAGGTAATCATATTGGTAAAATAACGGCTCAGTCCGCTGTTGTTTATTTTGCTCCACTGTGTTTTTTCAAAACCATTGGTAATTAAATGCAAAGTGTATCCTTTTGCGGTGAGGTAATTTAATATTTCAATAGTATGCGGAAACAGTGCTTTTTTTACGGGTAAGCGCTCTAAAAAATGTTCGCTCATATCCCTTGCCAGTGCTTCGCTGCCGATTTTAAATTCCAGCATGGTACGCCACATGCGTTTCCATTTTAATTCCTCACTGTTAATAAATCCTTTATGGTACCTGTCCCACAAAATTTCGTTGTGGTGCAGGTAATGTTTATAAAAATCAGCAAAGGGATAAACGCCTTTAGCTTTCAGTTCAAAATGGGCATATACTTCCGTTAGGGCTTCTTTGGCATTGGTATCAAAATCCCAAAGGGTATGATCGAGATCGAAAAATAAATGTTTGTATGCCGGCATGCTGCGTGGATGGTTGAGTATTGTTATTGCTGCAATGATATTGAAAGCACCAGGCTGTACATATTATTTGCAGGTTAATTTGCAAAGCTAATGGTAATTTGAAAACTTTATATCCTTTTGAAGCCGGCGGCTATTTAAGCACAAATGTATTTGAAGATGCTTCTGTACCTTCGACCTGGAAGGGGGAAGCTCAATAAAGGTTTTATGTAGCGGTATGCTATCCGAAGCAGCGGACGTACTGCCAATGCTGTTCCATATTGTTGCTTAGCAGGCCATTTTTTTATCATTTAGTTTATAACAGTACAGGTTAATTTATTTTACATGAACATAGTAATAACAGGCGCTTCTAAAGGGATTGGCAAAGCAATCGCCACCGCTTTTGCAGCAGAAGGTCACAATCTTTTTTTATGTGCCCGCAATGAGGTAGACCTGTATCATACCGTGGCGGAATTGCAGGTGAAATTTCCAGACATTGCTATCAACGCCCTGGCGGCCGATGTTAGTGATAAGGCGGCTAACAAAAAATTTGGCGACTGGGTGTTAAACAAAGCAGGTTCAGTAGATGTGTTGATCAATAACGCCGGACAATTTTTACCCGGCAGCGTTTACAATGAAGCCGAAGGTTTGCTGGAGCAAATGATAGCGGTAAATTTATACAGCGCCTACCATTTAACCAGGCACCTGCTCCCCGGCATGATGGCTGTAAAGCACGGACATATTTTTAATCTTTGCTCCATTGCTTCGCTGCAGGCTTATACCAATGGCGGCAGTTACAGCATCAGCAAGTTTGCGTTGATGGGTTTTAGCAAAAACCTGCGGGATGAGATGAAGCCACACAATATAAAAGTTACCGCTGTGTATCCGGGTGCGGTAATGACGGCTTCCTGGGGTAATTTTGACAACAGCCACCAAAGAATTATGGAAGCAAGTGATATTGCCACGATGATAATAACCGCAGCAAAACTATCGCCGCAGGCGGTGGTGGAAGATATTGTGATTCGTCCGCAATTGGGCGACCTTTGATTTTAATGGATAATGGATAATTTTTTAATTAATAATCGGGCGCTTTTCTTTTCCAATACATTATTAACATTAACCGGTTTATTTTTTATTCATTCATTTAACAGTTTTTTATAATCATTTGCATATTTCTGTTACATTACAGCTTTGCTATAATTTACTTTTGCATTACCAGTTATTATGAATGTGTTATTGAAAAGATCATTACTACTTATTCTTTTATCGCCGCTTTTTTATCAATACAATGTGTGGGCACAGGTGCGTTTTAGTGCCACTGCATCGCCTGCTGTAATCGGTAAAAATGATATAACAGAATTGCGGCTGATGGTAGAAAATGCCCGGGATGTTCAACAGATTATTCCTCCTTCATTCAAAGATTTTATTGTAGTAAGCGGCCCCAACCAGGAAAGCCGGATGGAATCTGTAAATGGCGTTACCAAACAATATATAGGCTATACCTACCAGTTGCAACCCAGGGCAAAAGGAAGTTTTATAATAGGTGCAGCTGTTGCTAAAGCAGATGGTAAAATATTAAAAAGCAATCCTGTCACTGTAAAAGTTACCAATGCAGCCAGTGCTTCCAATCAAAACAATCAGGCTTTTCCTTTTAACGGTCTATCTTCTTTATTTGACGAACCCAGGCAACAGACCACGGATAACCGCGAAAACATTTTAAAGAAAGGCGAGAACGTAAAGGAAAAAATCGCCAAAAATATTTTTATAAAAACAACTGTTGATAAAACAAACTGCTATGTAGGCGAACCGGTAGTGGTAGACTATAAATTATATACCAGGTTAAAATCTGAAAGTAATATCACCCGAAATCCTTCCTTTAACGGCTTTTCGGTAATTGACCTGGGCCAGCCCGGCAGTTCCTTTTCTTCTATACAAAAATTAAATGGCAAAGAATACAACGTGTACACATTGCGAAAGTCGCAGTTGTATCCTTTGCAGGCTGGCGCAATGGAGGCAGAAATTGCAGAAGTAGACAACACTATTCATTTTGTAAAAGAAGACTATTTTAAAAGCCACCAGGATAACGGGTATGGAATACTGGAAGACTTGCAATTTGGCGGATTGCCACCGGAAGCGATGCAGGATGAAAAGGTAACATTGCAAAGCAAGCCTTTAATCATCAACGTGAAGGCTTTGCCTGACACCAATAAGCCTGCTTCTTTTAGTGGTGCTGTAGGTAATTTTAGTGTAGATGCAGCGGTGGAAAAAGGAACTTTTTCCACTGACGACGCAGGTAAATTTCGGTTTACCATCACCGGCCAGGGCAATATGACGATGCTGAATGCCCCGGAAATTAAATGGCCAGATGGCATTGAAAGCTATGATCCAAGGGTAGTGGAATCGCTGGATAAACAAGCCGTTCCCATAAGTGGCAGCAAGGGATTTGAATATGGTTTTATCGTTAAAAAAGCGGGCACCTATACATTGCCTTCGGTAGAATACAGTTATTTTGATCCGGCTTTACGCAGTTACAAAATTCTTACTACTAAACCAATCACGATGACTGTAACAGCGGGTACGGAAAAAAAAATTACGGCAAACAACAGCGCTGGCGAACAACAGCCTGGTGACAATATACCTTCCTTTCTTTTTAACAACCGGTTATGGTTTATACTGCCTGTCGCCTTAATTATATTTACAGGGCTGTTTTTTTGGGTAAGAAAAGAAAACAATAAAGAAAAAGCGACTGCGATTGTACAAATAGAAGAGGAGGATGAAACAACACCTGATGAAACAAAAAGAGTGGCACTGGCGTTTAACCCGCTTGCACATACCGAATACCAATTAATGCACCAGAACAGCCGTGGCTTTTACGAAGCGCTCAATAGCGACATCCGCTGCTTCCTGGCTAACCAGTTCTGCGTTGCCGTGGAAGACATTAATAAAAAAAGAATTGCGGAAGAACTCAATAAAAGAGCTATTTCAATACATACAGGGCTGCAGATTCAGCAAATACTGGATGATATAGAATGGCAGTTGTATACACCGCTGACAGATGAAAATAAAATGCAGGAAATGTACCAGGCGGCTACTGATATTGTTCGTGCTTTTTCCGGCGAAGTCTAAGCGTCTACACTTTTTCCAAGAGTTT
>JANYFI010000320.1 GCA_025362765.1 Ferruginibacter sp.
CACACCGCAACGAACCGGGTACCGGCGAGATGAATTATAAAAATATTTTTAAACACATTTATGGCAAAGGCTATAAAGGCATTTTAGGAATGGAACACGGCACTGCCGGCAAAGGAAAAGAAGGTGAACTGGCATTGATGAAAGCCTATCGCGAAGCGGATAGTTTTATGTAGTACAAAAATCTTCTTTATCTAAAAGGCTGCAGCAATAACAACTGCGGTCTTTTTTATAGCTGCTTTCTGTCAACAAAAAAACGTTTTTTGAACACCGATATAAAATAATTAAACAGTACTCAATGAAAAAAATAGTGCAATCGCCCCTAATCCGTATAATGAAAATCAGTATTTTTGCCTGATACCTTCCAGGAATTTTTCTGCTGCCCGCCTTACTTTATAAGCTGGTCCCTGGAAATTATTTACCAACACAGAAAAGATAATCTGCTTCCCCTTTTTAGTATATAAAAATCCGCTCAGTGCTACACAGTTGCTGAGGCTACCGGTTTTGGCGAAGACATAACCACTATCTTTTACGTAATAATTTTTTATAGTGCCTGTTCCGCCAGTGGGTAAAATTGTCTTCAGTCTTTTTACCCCAAACTCTGTCTGCGTTTTATTAATAATGTACACCATCGCCTGTGGACTGAACAAATTATACCGACTCAATCCGCTACCATCTACCCACTGGGGTTGTTGCGGAATGTCTTTTAAATCTGTTTTTAATAACGTATCAATCATGGCTTCGGCGCTCATGTAGCCGAGGTGTTCATTACTGGCCATCAATAACGTTTGTTCAGCAAAAAAATTATCACTGTTGTGCATCATGGGTGTAAAGAGCGAATCAGCGGGCTGCGAGTGGATGGAATGCAGATAGAGCTTACTTTTTTGTGTAACAGGTTGGCTGCTGTCAATGATATGTATGGATTGATGCAAGGTGTCTGCCAAAAATTGGATCACTTCATTTTGATCCGCAACCAGCGGCACTTCGTACATTTTTTTTGTGCCATGTTGATTGGTGATTGTTGCAGCAATATCATTGCTTTCCCATTTACGAAGAAAAGAAAATTCAGTGCTGTCATTGAGTGTTTCAATGCCGTTTTTTACACGGAATGAAATTCTTTTAGGAATGGTATTAAGCAGGCCATTGTTATAAAAAATTCTGGCAAGGTTGCCATAAATTGGAAACTCACTCCGCTGCACCATATAGTCATCGTTATAATCATCCCATGCCCAGCCGGCGCCCAATGCTTCTGTAAAATTAGCAGGACTATAACTGATGTAGTATTGATTATTTAAAAAATCAACCACTGGTTGTTGCTTAAAATCGGGATGCAAAAAACTGGGGTCGCCGGTGGGGTAGATTATTATTCCGGTATCTGTTTGCAAGTAGCGAAGGCCAACCAGGCTGTCACCAAGATATTTCATACCGGCATACAATGAAAATAATTTTACATTACTTGCGGGTACAAAATTTTTTGTAGCATCATGGTTATACCAATATTTACCATTGGCCGGTTCATAAATACTAATTCCAATATGTCCCGTGCTAATAACAGTATCCTGCAATAAAATGCCTGAAGCTTGTTGATTGATTCGTTTGGAAACAGAACAGGAAAGTAAAAAAAGTGATGATACCAACACAAAACCCAACAAATAAAAATACTTTTTGCATACAACGTCGCTACTTGCCGCAGAATGCAGGAGTGCCGCATTGCTATGCCGATGAAGGTATGGCGACGCAATCCCCCGTTGCGAATTACCATGAAAACTAATAATGGTATTATTATTCATTTCATCTTTTTATTACACAGGATTTCCCTATTAGATCGGTTGGTTTCTTCAGTTACGAACGCCCTAATTAGTGTAATTAGTAAAAATTAGTGTAATCGCTAATTTCTTTCCTGCGCCCTCAACCAGCGCTCAGGAATTTCATTGCGGCTGGCGCTTAAATAATCGTGGTAACTACAGGCGATGATACTTTTATCAGGCAATTCCATCCACCAGCGCCCCGTTTTGCGGCTTTGTAAAAAGCGGGTGTCTACTTCTGCAAATACCGTGTGGTATTCATTAAAATTAATATTGTCTTTCAAATCAGCTTCTTGTTTGCTGCGGCTTTTACCATCTACAAAATACCACAACATTTGCGCAATTTGTTTGGCGGTCAATTCATGTATATCCGAGCGTGGCTGGTACCCATAAATGCCAAAGGTGGACATGCCCGTACTCATACCCGCATATTGCGCCAATGTACAAGCCTCTTCGCCACTAAGGCCGTTCGGGCTGCACTCGTTGGCTGGCGCATCACTGTTTTTGATAGCGTTTATGTCAAAGCTTAGCATATTGGTATTGCGTATCACGGGTTCCATTTCTTCAATGCTGTCCTTCACCTTGCCTACACGATAGCAATCAAATCGTAGCTTATCCATAGTTTCCAGCATGTGCGGATGCACCAGGTAACTTTGAAAACCAATATGGTTGTAGTGCTTTACCAGGTTGGGTTCGCCGGTAAGCATCTCCAGTAAAAAATTTTCACTTCGCAATGCACTTTCTCCCCGCAAATCAATAGTAGCATCAATGCAGGTGGCCTCGGTTACTTTTTGCAATTTGCGATAGGCAAAATATTGAGCCAGCGTTACGTCGTGTGACCCACCAAGTAACACCACCGTTTTTTTAAGGCGCAATAAATCAGTCAGCACGGTGCTGATAGCTGCATAACTATCGTTAAGGCTGGCACCTGTTTTTATATTGCCTACATCAGCAATTACAACATCTTTGTGCCAGTAATGCAATTGAAAAAATTGTTTGCGGATATTGTCCGGCGCATCATTGCAGGCATCGAACATGCCGCTGCCCCTTGATTCTCCCACGCCCAGCAATACTATATCGGCCGTTTCGAGGTTAGGTATTTCACCTTCGTTAATAAGTATGTGTTTGGCTATCTGGCCGTCATTATATCCCTGGTCATCATTTAAGCTGTGGATATTGATGGGCAATAAAAAATCGTGCAGGTCGTACATCCGTTTAAAATTTGCAGCAAACTTATTAAATTAGTTATAAGTTATGAGTTATAAGTTATGCGTTGCCCAAATTTCAATTGTGCCACTTCTTGAATTGCTCCGCCTGAATTGCCTCGCCCTTCAGGGTAAAGATGAGATGGGCAGGAGATGAGAAGGGATAATATTTCCTTATTTTTGCAGCATGGATAATTTATTATTGACAATTGATCAGTACAAAACGGAGATCAACAATTTTACCGCATCTGATACAGAAACAGCAGAGACCTTTCGTATAAAATACCTTGGCGCCAAAGGCCTTATAAAAGAATTGATGGGAGAAATGAAAAATGTGGCGCAGGAAAATAAAAAATCTTTCGGCCAGGTAATGAATGAATTTAAAGTTTTTGCTGAAGCGAAATACGAAGCGCTGAAAGCGGCCACCACCAACAATGGAAAAGCTGCGAGTGATGAAATAGATCTCTCCTTACCCGCAGATCCGCTGCCAGTGGGCAGCAGGCATCCGATTAGCCTGGTGCGCAACCGCATTGTGGCTATATTTCAACGGCTTGGTTTTGCCGTGGCGGAAGGCCCTGAAATTGAATATGACTGGCATTATTTTACCGCCCTTAATTTACCCGAAAATCACCCGGCACGTGACATGCAGGATACATTTTACATCAATCAAAACCCGGATTGGTTATTGCGTACACATACTTCCAGCGTGCAGGTTAGGGAAATGGAAAAAGGCAAATTACCCATTCGCATTATATGCCCCGGCCGGGTGTATCGCAACGAAACCATCAGTGCCAGGGCACATTGCTTTTTTCACCAGGTAGAAGGGTTATACATTGCGGAAAATGTTTCTTTTGCAGATTTAAAGCAGACCTTGTATTTTTTTGTGCAGGAAATGTTTGGCAAAGAGGTGAAAATTCGTTTCAGGCCAAGTTATTTTCCTTTTACAGAACCAAGCGCAGAGATGGATATCAGTTGTTTGATCTGCGGTGGAACTGGTTGCAACGTATGCAAGCATACGGGCTGGGTAGAAATTTTAGGCTGCGGTATGGTGCATCCCAATTTACTTGATAACTGCGGCATTGATTCCAACAAGTATACTGGCTTTGCATTTGGCATGGGTGTTGAAAGAATCACCATGTTGAAATACCAGATAAAAGACCTGCGTTTATTTAGCGAAAACGATGTAAGATTTTTAAAACAATTTACTTCAGCTATATAACTGTAAATTAATTATACCCTATTTTTTGATAAGCTACTGATGAACCGGTAGCTTTTTTTATAAGGGCACCGCAATCGTAGAATATGTTCCTCAAACATATTTTTTTCTTCTTTCTTTTGATGAAGGTATTTAACGGAAAATTTTTTGTGGCACCTAAATTGCCTTTCTCAGAAAAACAATAAAAAATAATTCATGAAAAATTTACTGAAGTTATCTGCTTTTTTTCTGTTTGTGATTACGATACACTCCTGTTCGGTATCGAAAGAAGCCCGCACAATGAAGCAGGAAATTAACGGAACCTGGTTGCTTGAAACCATCAATACAGAAGGCATCAGCGGAAAAGTGACCGCCACTCTTTTTAATGAAGCCTCGTTTAATTGCTTTGTTGGCAGCTCGTGGAATTTTGTGGCCAATACCAGTACAGGTACGTATAACATCAATGGCAGTGGCACAGAATGCGCTTCAACGCAGCGTTTAATAAAATGGTCCATTTACGAACCAACAGGCGAAGCCAAACAATTTCAGTTTAAAAGAATGGCTGATAACAAAAAGTCAATGGACGATGATGCTGGTTTCCGGTTTGAAATAGCAAGCCTGACAAATACCAATATGCAATTAAAATCGCACATTACATTTGAAGGACGCCCGGCGGTATATGTATTAAATTTTGTAAAAAAATAATTTTAAAAATCAATAAGTATGAAAAAAGTAAATGGCTGTTTTTTAACGTTGCTAACGGCAAGTATTCTTATTTTGCCGGCCTGTAACCAAACAAAAAAAATGAGCAACCAACAAAAGGGTGCTGCGGCGGGTGCTGCTGGTGGTGCCGCTTTGGGTGGTATTATTGGCAACAATGTAGGCAAAAACGGCAATACGGTATTGGGAGCGTTAATAGGCGCCGTGGTAGGTGGCGTTGCCGGCGGATTGATTGGAGATAAAATGGACAGGCAGGCAGAAGTCATTAAAAAGGAAGTGCCCGGCGCACAGGTAAAAAGAGTAGAAGAAGGCATCAATATAACCTTTGATGAAAAGAACCCTGACGGTTCTGCGGCCGGCGTTTTATTTGCAACCAATCAATATAATATTTCCGACAATTCAAGACTGGCGCTGGATAAACTGGTGAAAATATTTAAACAATATCCTGAAACAAACATTTTAATTGAAGGACATACAGACAATGTAGGTACGTCGGAATATAATATGTCGCTCTCGCAACGAAGGGCAGAAGCAGTAGGCAGTTTTCTCCGGGCTGAAGGCATTCCATCCAGCCGGTTAACAATAAAATGGTATGGCGAAACCCAACCAAAAGGCGATAACAGTACCGCAGCAGGCAGGGCTTCTAACAGAAGGGTAGAATTTGCGGTAACTGCCAACGATAAAATGAAGGCAGAAGCCAAACAACAGGCCACTCAAAAAAACTAAAGTAGCATATCATGCAGTACCATTTATTTAAAAAATAGAAAGGAGTGAGCTTTGCGGAAAAATATTTAACGCATTAGAAGGTCTTAGTTTTACTGTTATGTGTTTTTAGAACTTGTAACAAAACCAACAGCAATCGTTTAAAGCTTTTCATTCTGAATCCAGAGCAGCTATTAAACGGCGAGAAATACCAGTTTTCCCGGATTGGGTTATCTTCGCAACCAATCTTTAACAGCTAACTATGATTCTTGTTACAGGCGGAAGCGGTTTACTGGGTGCAGAAGTGATTACACAACTGCTGGCACAGGGCAAAAAGGTTACGGCCATTTACAATACCACTGCCCTGCCGGCTTTTAATTCCTCTTTACTAACACCGGTACAATGTAATATCATGGATGTGGTGGGATTAGAGGAATTGATGCAACAGGGTATAACGCAAGTGTACCATTGCGCTGCCATTGTAACATTTAATCCGCACCGTAAAAAAGAGCTATTTAAAATAAATATAGAAGGCACCGCTAACGTTGTAAATGCGGCGTTAAATGCAGGTGTTGGCAAAATGGCCTACGTAAGTTCTGTAGCGGCGCTAGGAAAAAAAATGCAGGGTGAGATCATTGATGAAACCATGCCCTGGACAGAAGAAAACAGCCAAAGTAATTATGGTGAAAGCAAATACCTTGCAGAACTGGAAGTTTGGCGGGGTATAGGCGAAGGCCTGGATGCGATAATAGTGAACCCCACTATTATCTTGGGCGCTGGCAACTGGGAGGCGGGCAGTTCGCAAATTTTCAAAAGCGTATATGATGAGTTTCCCTGGTACACTGATGGCGTGAATGGCTTTGTAGATGTAAGAGATGTGGCAGCAGCAATGCTGCAATTAATGGACAGCAATATTACCGCAGAACGTTTTATAGTAAGCGCCGAAAATAAAACTTACCAGGATATATTTGACCTGATAGCCGTTGCTTTCAATAAAAAAAAGCCCTATAAAAAAGTAACGCCTTTCATTGCTGAAATGGTGTGGCGGCTGGAGGCAATTAAAAGCCGCTTCACGGGCAAAGAACCTTTGCTGACAAAA
>JANYFI010000339.1 GCA_025362765.1 Ferruginibacter sp.
CTACTGTACTTCATCCCAGCTGGACGGAATACTGCTTAGCAGTTAGTTGTTAACTTGTACTTTTATTCATTATTCGGCTGCGGTTGTGGGCAGACACAGCAATAAATATCCCATCTGCAGCAATACTCGGTCGTTGAACCAACATTGCTATCGCAACGAACTTTGCATTATCTTTTTTACTTTTCCATTTCATAAAATTTATTACAATGGAAAAAAAACATTAACCCAATTTGCAACAAATGCATTGCAACGTACTTCTGACATTTTTGCCGCCGGCCATTACAGCCCCAGTACGGCAAAAAACTACCTTACCGAACTTCGTTACCTTTTTAGTTATTATGCTGATTGCAGGCCATCACAAATAACCTACGATCAAACGGTAAATTATTTAATTTATCTAACTAAAACACTTGGGTGCAGCCGCGTAAAATCTAAAATGGCTGCACAGTCTTTTTCTTTTTTCTTTACACATGTTTTGCAAAAGCCTTACCAGGTTCCGGGCTTTTTGTTTCCTGCAAGGGAGGCAAAACTTCCTGTATCTATGGCTGTTGAAGATATTATTACGATCCTGAATGCTATCGATAATGTAAAACACAGAATGATCATCTCTTTAATTTATAGCACAGGGCTGCGTTTACAAGAAGTGGTACATGTTAAAATAGAACATATAGACAGTAAGGCCATGTGCATTAAAGTAGTAGAAGGTAAAGGTAAAAAAGACAGGTTTGTAGCCTTATCCAATAATATTCTTATTGAACTAAGGGCGTATTATTTAAAATACAAACCAGTGGTTTATTTATTTAACGGTACAAAAAAAGGTAAACCATATTCATGCAGAAGTGTGCAGCACATTTTAGAAAAAGTATTGCATACAACCAAGCTGTTAAATAAAGGCTATAGCATACACACACTACGGCACAGTTACGCTACACACCTGCTTGAAAACGGTGCCGGGCTTCCTGCTATTAAGCAGCTAATGGGGCATCATCATTTATCCCAAACAATGCAGTATGTCCACATAAGTACAAAACATATCGGCAGTGTTGTAAATCCTTATGACGTTATTGTGCAAGGCCTGACTGTAAAAAATAAATAAATATGGCTACCAATAAAAAGGTAGCTACTGTACAATCTATTATCAACAACAGCACTGGTTTTACCAATTGCAATGCACATACAAAAAATGTATTCAGCCAATTGCAAAAGTGCCGCACCCGTGCATTGGGTTACCATTTATATAAATGTAAAGAAGAATCCTGTGGGCAGTTTAAATATGTTTACCATAGTTGTAGAAACAGGCATTGCCCCGGATGCGGGGGTATGCAGCAGGCACAATGGATAGATGATAGAAGGGCAGAACTACTTCCAATAAATTATTATCATGTGGTATTTACCTTGCCACATCAGTTAAACAGCATTATCCTTGGCAACAGGGTACCGTTATATAAATTATTGTTTGATGCCAGTGCTAAAACACTCTTACAGTTTGGGGCAGATAAAAAGTATTTAGGTGCTACACCAGGCATCATTAGTGTATTGCATACCTGGGGGCAGCAACTTAGTTTTCATCCGCATATACATTGCATTGTAAGTGCAGGCGGCATTGCTACAGACAAAAAAAATAGCACAGTAGCCTGGAAAAATGCTACCCGTAATGCAGATGATTTTTTGTTTCCTGTAAAGGCCATGGCAGAAGTTTATAAAGCCATTTTTATTAAAGGGGTACGTGCATTAATACATGCAGGTAAAATAACGGCCGAAAATAAAACGGATACACTTCAATTGTTACAAATGCTTTTTGATAAACCCTGGATAGTGTATGCCAAACCTTCTTTTGCCGGCCCCTTGCAGGTGATAGAATACCTGGGCAGGTATACCCACAAAGTAGCGATAAGCAACAGCAGGATAGTAAGCAATGAGGGGGGCATCGTAAACTTTAACTATAAGGACTACGCGGACAACAACACACATAAAACAATGACCCTCTCCGGCCAGGAATTTTTGAGGCGATTTGAACAACATATTTTACCCAAACAGTTTTGTAAAATAAGAACTACCGGATACCTGGCAAACAGGGGTAGGGCAAAGCGGTTAAAAATGATTTGTGCTTTAATGCAAATACCACCGCACCCTGCCAAAATAAAAATACCCTGGCAAGTAAGATTACTGGAAAAGTTTAAAGTAGTTTTTAATGAATGCCCTTACTGTAAGAAACAAGCGCTTCAATTAATAGCCATCACTTTTAATGACGATGGATAAAGTGACGCTACATTTTACACGAATGGTATTTTTTTAAACAGCAATGCTGCTGCTGGCAGTGCTATGCATACCGCTCAAAATAAATTGAATTTTACAGTCTCAAAAACATATTTTTACTAAAGAATAAAAAAGCAACAAACAAAACAGCTCTTTTTAAAATTATTTCGCAGCTTTTTATATGCTTCTAACGGCGTTTAAAAAAAGTGCCCCAAAATCAGGCTAATACTTTATACCTAAATAACTCAAACGTCGGTCAACGCAAAAGTATACCGCACAGCCCCTGCAAGCTATACAAACCTTGAGGGCTTTTTTTGAGGGGCTATGCGGATACTTTTATAAGAGTTG
>JANYFI010000389.1 GCA_025362765.1 Ferruginibacter sp.
ACTCAGCCCCGAAGAATTGAATACGCTAAGTTATGAAAGGTATCATTATCCTTGCCCGGTTGTTCAAAAAAGGCTGCACAGTGTTTATATCAAAGCTGTATCAGGTTATTCAAACAAGACAGTTTGTAAACTTTGTGATGCACATTCCAACAGTTTAAGTCAGTGGATATCCCTTTACAAAACGCAAGGCATTTCAGGGTTGTGCAAAATGCCTGATGCTCATAACCAAAGTTCGCTGGAAGCACACTCAACCGGCATCAAAGAATCCTTTGCACAGCAACCACCCCGGAGCATTGAAGAGGCAAGGCTGAGAATACAAACGCTTACAGGCATTGACCGGAGCAAGACCCGTGTAAGTGCCTTTATGAAACGGCATGGTTTCCGTTTTTAAAAGACAGGCCATATCCCTGCCCGTGTAAATACAGCAACACAGCAATCATGGAGGGAACAAACCCTGAAACTCGCCATAGCCGCAGCCCGGGAGCAACAAATACATCTGCTCTTTATGGATGCAGCCCATTTTGTTCTGGAGCCATTCCTGTGCAGGTTATGGTGCATTGTAAGAGTGTTTATCAAATCAGCGGCAGGCCGCAACCGTATCAACGTTTTGGGAGCTGTCAACGCCATCACTAAAGAAGTGACGGTTTGCACCAACACCAGTTTTGTTGATGCAAACACCATCGTTGCATTCTTAAAACAGTTGAAACAACAGTACACAGATAAGCCCATTGCCATCGTACTGGACAATGCCAGGTATCAGCATTGCTTTTTTGTAACCACCTGGGCTAGGTCATTGGGTATTCACCTGCTTTTTCTGCCACCGTACTCCCCCAATCTCAACATTATTGAGCGGTTATGGAAATTTACAAAAAAGGAAATCCTAAACGCCCAATATTATGATTCGCCGGCACTTTTTCATCAGGCCATTAATGACTTTTTTCAAAAAATAAATGAAACACATCATCATAAAATTGAAAAATTATTGACCCTCAATTTTCAATTCTTTGATGATGCCATGTCACATTCCTATGCGGCGTGAAGTATAATTATAGATATTAGCAATTGCTGTCAAGCTGCTGGAGGCTTCCGTATTGCGTCTTTAGCAAAAGCAAATAATGGTTTGCAGGACGTAGTAATAGTTTAAAGTATTGACTCCTTTAAAGCGACTGCGCTATCTTCCCGTTATTGAGAGGGGTAACCACCTGCACTTGCCTTTCATCCTTCATTTTAATACTACTAAAAACTAATATAGAAAGCAATGAAATAATCAGCCATCATGCAGATGGAGAATACTTTGAAGCAAAAAAATAATGATTGAAATATTACCTGCCGCTGTAAATTTCCTTTATTAAGACTGGTTAGCTATTTTTTACAACTCAAATTCCCACACGGTTCGGTAGCTGCCATATTTTTCTATATAGGTTAAAAAAGAATTGTAAAATGCATCACCGCCAATGGTGGCGCTGTCGCCTATTACAAACAATTGCTCTTTAGCCCTCGTGATCGCTACATTCATTCTCCGGTAATCTTTTAAAAATCCAATATCTCCATCATCATTGCTTCTTACCAGGCTTAAAATAATAATTTCTTTTTCCTGGCCCTGGAAACTGTCAATGGTACTGATGCGCATGACCGCTGGCAGCAGTTCTTTTGCCGCTGTAACCTGGCCATTATAGGGAGATATGAAAGCTGTCTTTTCGGGAGGCAGCACTTCCGTTTCCAATAGTTTTTGCGCAATTTTCAATTCGCCTTCGTTTTGTAAACTCATGCCGTTATTGCCCTGTACCTCATTAAATCCAGACCCTGCAGTGTCTATAAAACTGATATGCGTTCCAGTGTTGTTAAGATGCGCCGCTGTATTTAATAAGCCGTTGTAAAAATAATTACTGCTAAAACCGGCAATGGATTCCCTCATCCGGTATTGAATATTCAGTAAATAAATATTGCCGACGGTTGCAATACATTTTTCTAAAATAGATTGGTTTAAGCCCAGCCGGGCTGCCTCATTACTTAAAATAGTAGGCGGTAATTGCAGGTGGTCACCGGCCAGTACATATTTTTCTGCCAGCGGAAATACGCACCAGGCCAGAGGTTCAATGCATTGCCCCGCTTCGTCCATCACCAATGTATTAAAAGTAAGGTGGTTGATTTTTGCATCGTATAATCCGATTGGTGTACCAGCAACTACTTCAGCTTCGGTATATAATTTTTCTTCATTGTAAGCCTGTATCTTTTTAATTTCAGCCCTGATGTTTTTTACTTCTTTAAATAACAGGTTGCGTTGTTCCCGCTCCGCCTTGCCGAAACTTCGTTTGTATTTCAGCGCCATTTTCCTAAACTGTTCCGCTCTTATTTTTAGCTCTTTTATTTCTTTTTGTTGTTTGCTGTTTGCCAGCCTGCCCTCGGGCGTATGTAAAAAAATCATCTCATCCACCTTGCTCGTGTTACCAACCCTCAGCACCTGTACACCTTGTGCTATCAAGCCTTTGGCAATATTATCCACTGCGGTATTGCTGGGTGCGGATACCAGCACCTTTTCCCCGGTTTTAATCAATTGGGTGATGGCCTCAATTAAAGTGGTGGTTTTGCCTGTGCCCGGCGGCCCATGAACAATGGTAATATTTTCATTTTGTACAATGGCTTTTACTGCATTTTGCTGGCTTTCATTCAACCGTTGATTGCTACAATGCAGCGCTATGTTTTTTAACGGAGATGAAATAAGCGGAGGGGCTGTTTCATCATGTATCTGGCGGAACAATTGATACAGTTCTTTGTTAGCCTCCAGGTTATTCAGCACGGTTTTCATGATGGTGGTAGTGCGCTGATCGGGCGCTAGTTTTATACCCACTCCATTGTCTTCTATCCAGTCCGGAAAGTCTGGCGAAAATAACCTGAATTCACCCACTTTGCCATCCAGGCTCATCAACACGCCTTTTACCGGTTCCTCACCGGTGTAAAAACATTCTATGGCAGCGCCGTCTTTAAACTGGTTGGTTTCTACCGGAAAATTAATGCGAAAACTTATTTCGGGATAATCGGCATAGCCGAAATTTTTTCGGGTAACGGTAATGGGATGCAGCGCCAAACCCTCTGCCTTCAACGATTTAAGGGTATGTTGCTGATCCAGGCTAAAACGTTTAACCTGCTCTTTCTCTTCTAAACTAATGCATTGTAATAATAAATTAATATGCGGATCTGTTATTGGCATGGCGTGAAAGTAACAAGGATGAAGAGAATAAAAAAATCAATCGGCTTTACCAATGTGATAACCACTGGTAAAAAACAATTTTATATTTTAGCCGGATTAACTACTTTGTAGATACTTAATTTTCTTCCACCAAATTTTTAGACATGAGATTTTTTTTATATTGTATTGCGCTATTGTTAACAGCAGGAAATGCTATTGGCCAAAACAATCCTTTGTGGATGCGTTACCCTGCTATTTCTCCGGATGGAAAAACAATTGCCTTTGGGTATAAAGGAGATATTTACAAAGTAGATGCTGCTGGCGGAACGGCTGTTCCCTTAACCCTGCATGAGGCGCAGGATATGATGCCTGTATGGAGTCATGATGGAAAATACATTGCTTTTGCAAGTGACCGCTATGGTAATTTTGACGTGTTTGTAATGCCATCATCGGGTGGTATTCCTACAAGGGTTACATACAATAGCGCAGCCGATTTTCCGTTTGATTTTTCGCCTGATAACAAGCAGCTTATTTTTGGAAGTGCCAGAAATATACAAGCCGCCAATGTGCGTTTTTATAGCCCAAGATTATTTCAAAACCTTTACACCGTACCCATTACAGGCGGAAGGCCGGTATTGATATCAGGAGCCGGCATGGACAGGGCGCATTACAACAGCAAGGGCAACCAGCTTGTTTTTGAAGACAGAAAAGGATATGAAGATCCATGGCGCAAACACCATACCTCTTCAGTTACAAGAGACATCTGGACAATGGATATTAAAACCAATCAATATAAAAAAATAAGTGATTTTGAAGGCGAGGACAGGGAACCTGTTTTTGGCAGTGATGACCAATCTGTATATTACCTCAGCGAAAAAAATGGCAATCAAAATGTATATAAAAAGGAGCTTGGTTCAGCAAGCGAAAAGCAACTGTCGCAGTTTAAAACAAACCCTGTTCGCCATTTAAGTATCAGTAAAAACAATACGCTCTGCTTTACAAATGATGGCGAAATCTACACGCTTGCCAATGGTGGTACACCGCAAAAGGTAGCCATCCAGATTTACAATGATGGAAGGGAAAATGTAGAAAAAAATATAATGGTAAATGGAAACGTGGGCGAATTTGCGCTATCTCCCAATGGTAAGGAAATTGCGTTTGTAACCAGGGGCGAAGTATTTGTTACAAGTGTTGACGGAACTCAAACCAAACGGATTACCAATACGCCGCAACAGGAGCGCATGATACGATGGTCGCCCGATGGTAAAAGTTTAATTTATGCAGCAGAACGAAATGATAACTGGGATATTTATACAGCTTCCATTGCAAGAAAAGAGGAGCCGTATTTTTATGCCGCCACGGTGATAAAAGAAGAACCGCTTATAGCCACAGCAGCCGAAGAATTCTTACCCAAATATTCGCCCGATGGTAAAGAAGTGGCTTATCTTGAAAACAGGAATGTGCTTAAAATATTTACACTGTCAACAAAACAAACCCGCACTATTATTCCGGCGGGGCATAACTACAGTTATTCAGATGGCGACATTGATTTTAACTGGAGCCCGGATGGAAAATACATTCTTGCTGATGACGAATACTTTGGTTTTGGCGGCGCCCATATCGGTATTTTAAAAGCGGATGCTGCAGGAACCATCCTTCATCCAATCAATAGCGGGTTTGGAGAAGATAATCCGAAATGGGCATTGAATGGCAAGTTGATTACATGGCTTAATAACCGCGAAGGCCGCCGCTCGCTTGCTTTTCAGGGCAACCGAGAAGTGGATATTTACGGAGCCTTTTTAGATCAGCCTGCATTTGATGAATTTAAACTTGGGAAGGATGATTATGCTTTGCTGCTTGAAAAAAATGGTGGAGATAAAAAAGATTCGTCACTAAAAAAAGATTCAGCATCTAAACTAAGTACAGCAAAATCAAAAAACTGGTCGCCGGATTTTACAGGAATTGACAGCCGCAAAGTTCGTTTAACCATTAATAGTGCTTCCATCAGCGATTATGTTGTAACAGCCGATGCCGCAAAAATATATTACCTGGCGGCATTTGAAAAAGGATATGATTTATGGGTGACTGAGCCACGCACACACGATACAAAAATATTGGCTAAACTCGGCGGCAGCCCCAGCGGCATTGAAATGAGTAAAGATGGTAAGAGTGTTTTTGTAACGAATAATGGCAGCCTGTTAAAAATTGATGATGCAGGAAAATCAACGCCCATCAGTATTTCGGCGGAAATGATTCTGAATGCGGCCAAAGAAAGAGCCTATATTTTTGATCACTGCTGGCGGCAGGTAAAGGCAAAATTTTATGACCCCAAAATTCATGGGATAGACTGGAAAATGTATAA
>JANYFI010000455.1 GCA_025362765.1 Ferruginibacter sp.
ATATGGATAGGCACTTATGGTGGCGGGCTTGAATTAATGAACGCCGATGGTAAAACATTTACGCATTATACTTATAATCCCAGTGATCCAAACAGCATTTCCAATGGAAATATTCAAAATATCTTTGAAGACAGAGAAGGGAATCTTTGGATTTCTACTGACGGGGGAGGTTTAAATCTTTTCAATAAAAAGAACAACAACTTTACACACTATTTACACGACGATACAAAAAACAGCATCAGCAGTGATAACGTATACTCCCTGTTTGAAGAAAAAACAGGCAAACTGTGGATTTGCTCCCGCAATGGTTTAAACCTGTACGATAAAAAAACAAATCGATTTACCGTATTTACTGTAAACGATGGGTTGCCGGCTAATTTAACAATGGGCATGCTGGAAGACGATAAAGGCAGATACTGGATTAGTACCAATAAAGGCATTAGCCGCTTTAATCCGTATAGTAAAACGTTTACCAACTATAAGGTGTCAGATGGTTTGCAATCAGACGAATTTAAAGAGAAGGCGTTTTGTAAAAGCCGTACCGGCATCATGTATTTTGGCGGTATAAATGGCTTTAACCAGTTCAATCCAGACAGTATATCTACCATTGCGTTTGATCCTCCACTGGTAATCACCAATTTTCAAATCTTCAATAAAAAAGTGCCTATCGCTACAAATGAAAATCAACAATCTCCTTTAAAAAAGAGTATAACGGAAACTTCCACCATTACACTACCATCTTCCAGCTCTGTCTTTTCTTTTGAATTTGCGTCATTGAATTATGCTTCTCCAGACAAAAAGAAGTATGCTTACATCCTGGAACCATTTGACAAGGAATGGAATGAATCGGGCAAAGAGAGAATGGCAACCTATACTCATCTTGATCCGGGTGAATATACTTTTAAGGTAAGGGGTTTAAACAATCAAGGCAAATGGTCGCCTAACATTGTTTCCATTAAACTGATAATAACACCGCCGTTTTATTTAACCTGGTGGTTCAAAATGCTGGCGTTATTGTTATTTTCAGGACTAATTATTGCCGTGTACATCAACCGCACAAGAAGAATAAAAAATCAACAGAAGATACTACAGCAGCAGGTTGATGAAAAAACAATCCAACTGGTATTGGCTAATAACAACCTTACAATGAAGAATAAAGAACTGGAACAGTTTGCCTACGTAGCCTCGCACGATTTGCAGGAACCCCTTAGAACCACCATAGGATTTGTAGATTTACTACAACAGCAATACAAAGGTAAACTGGATGACAAGGCAGATAAATACCTGGCATTTATATCGGATGCGTCTAACAGGATGAGGGCATTGATTAAAGACCTGCTTGATTTTTCGCGCATTGGAACAAAAAAAGAATTTGAGAAAGTAAATTGCAATGAAATTGTTAGCAGTGTAAAAGAGGATATCATGGCGGCATTAAAAGAAACAGGCGCTTCTATACAATCAGACACGCTGCCGGTTATATACGGACATGGTACCGAAGTAAAAATACTGTTTCAGAACCTGATTTTAAACGCCATTAAGTTTAGAAAAAAAAATACGGTACCACAAGTGATAATCAGTGTTACAAAGGCAAACCACTATTGGCAATTTGCTGTTAAAGACAACGGCATTGGTATAGAAAAACAATACTGTGAAAGGATATTTGATATTTTTCAACGGCTGCATAACCGTTCCGAATATGAAGGATCTGGTATTGGACTGTCCCACTGTAAAAAAATTGTAGAACTGCACTATGGAAAAATTTGGGTAGAAAGTGTACCGGGCGAAGGCAGTACTTTTTATTTTACCATTCCTGACAGCAGGTCGGTATCTTAAAAAATTTTTGTTGAAAAAATCATTGGCTGTTTAAATCCTGTTAATTTTTAGATAGTATTTGAAACTTATAAACGAGTGTCTTTTGTATGTTTTCATCCCTCTATAGTGAATACCTTCAGTTTTAACGGCATGCCAAACACAGCCTTCTTCCTTTTCATTTTTTATCATTGATTTCATTGGCACGCAAACCATTCACAGGTTTGTCTGAATAAATAATTGCTTCCGATGCGTTGAAAGTATATTGCCTTAATGGATTCAATATGTTTAACCGCACTTTATGCCTTCCCTTTGGCAAATCATATTTCCAGCAAATTTCATGTCGCCGGATGGTAAAGTTTACCGGCAACTCAGGAGATTCAATTAACCTGTCATCAATGTATAATTGAGTATTAAAAACAAAAGAATCAACGCTTGCCCATTGGGCTGTTTCTCCTTTCAATACAAAACCAGTTCCTTCAAATTCAAACTGAATTACCTCTTTATTTGCTGACCACTGCACCGGTATTTTTTGAATGGGATATACGCCATCAAAACTTTTCTCCATTTTCACCGCAACTGGTTGCTGGATGGCAATGGAAATATTGTCGCCGGTTATTTTACCCCCGTTGCGCCGGATATTTTCCAACGCATGTTTTAAACCGGTTGCATACACCGCGTCAAGGCTCATCGTTGTGTATTTAAATGGGATGCTTTCCGCCTCCTTTAAGCCCATTTTCCAGTACGCAGGAATATGTTCGTACCCCAATATTGCTCCCAGTATGCCGCCGGCGGTTGACGGGTTACAATCTGCGTCCTGCCCGCAACGGGTAGCTATTTCAAGCGTATGGGTAAAATCTTTTTTGCCATACAATAACCCCATTACCACATACGCTGCATTAACTTTTGCATCAATATTAAATGGCGCAAATACTCCATCGGGACAACCAATATCGTTGGCCCATTTTTTTTGTACTTCCAGCCAGGTTTGTTTCCAGTCGGCAGGATATTTTTTTTGCCAGCTTATTACATCATGAATACACTGGTAAAATTCACTTTGCGGCGGAATAGTTTTCAGCGCTTCGTTTACTACATAGCTGATATCGCTGGAGGTAAAGGCTATTGAATACATGGCACCAACAAATACCCCGCCATACCAGCCATCACCATAGTTCATAATATGCCCTATCTTATCACTGATAGCTGAGGCTGTATTAGGCATCCCGGGACTCATCAGCCCTGCAAAATCTGATTCAATCTGGTAGTCGATGCAATCTGCATGGGGATTGTTTTTCCAGTAGCCACTTAGCGGCGCTTTTGTGCCATGCAGAATATTGTATCGTCCCGCCTGGTTGGCATGCCATAAGGCGTACCCTGCATGGGCAAAGGCATTGGCGAAAGAATCTACCGGGGCATCCAGCCCGTATTTTTCAAACACATCTACAAACGTAAGGTCCATATACAGGTCATCATACAAACCGGGAATATTGATCATCGTATTTTTTAAATACCCATCGTACCATTTCAATGGCTGGTAATCGCCGATAAAAGTTCCGTCAAACTGAAATTCGTACGGCCCTCCAAATGTTACACCAATGGTTTGCCCCGCCCATCCACCGCGGATCTTATCGCTTAACTTTTCTTTTGTAAGCGTTACAATTTTCGATTGTGCGGCAAGCTGCAACGTTATTACAAAACAGGTTGCTATCAAGATTATCTTTTTCATGAAATATAATTTATTGATTTAAACCGTCTCTGATCAACTAGCCATTTTCCCTCAAGTTGAAATTACTATCTAAAACTGCTTTAAGGCAACGCATACGCCACATAACTATCTCCAGACCGGGTATTCATCTTACCGCCACCACAAGCAATTACAATATACTGCTTGCCATTCATTTCATAAACAGCTGGCGTTGCATACCCTGGCGCAGGTAAATCTACCTGCCATAATAAAGTACCATCCCTTTTATTATATGCCCGCAGCTTACCGTCTTTCGCGGCGGCGATAAATAAAAGGCCACCGGCTGTAACCACTGATGCACCATAACTTTCAACGCCGGTGGGCTCTTTCGAATTTGGGAAAGCAGGATCAGTTCCAAATATTTTTTTCCACACATATTTTCCGGTGGAAAGATCAATGGCATTCAATGTTCCCCATGGCGGTGCTATTGCCGGATACCCTTCCTTACTTAAAAATTTATTGTAGCCGGTAATAGTATAAGGCATAGCATAAGGGTCATCTTTTTTATTGGCAGCGGTATCAATAAATTTTTTATTTTGCTGCCAGTGTTCACTCAATACAAAAGATGCAATGGCATTTCTTTCTACTGTATTTAATTGCTTAAAAGCTGGCATCATTCTTCTGCCACTTTGGATGAGTGTATCAAAAGATGCGGCGCTGTATTTTTTTTCAATATTTACCAAAGAAGGAAAATTGCCCGAGCCCTTACGCTCCGGGCCATGACAGCCCATGCAATTGGCCTGGTATAATCTTGCACCGGCTTCTCCGTAATTCTCCTGCTTTACAGGAATGGTTTTTACATCAACTGATTGTATTACCCAGGCCATTTCATTGGCGTTGATATACAACAACCCTGACGAAGGATCAAAAGTTGGACCGCCCCACTCTGCCCCGCCGTCCAGCCCGGGAAATACGATTGTACCCTGCAGGGAAGGCGGGTTAAACATATTGTCATGCTTATACAATGCCCAGCGTTTTTTCACTTCATTGTAAGAAGAGTCAGGCAGCAACGGATTGATATCTTTTTCAGTAAACAACTGGCGCATAAAAGGCGCCGGTGAAGTAGGAACAGGTTGCGTCGACGCCAATTTTTCTCCAATCAAATCACTTTGACTGGGCACAGGCATTTCAACAATTTCGTTGAGTGATTTACCGGTAACCCTGTCGAACAAAAATATAAAACCAGATTTGGTGGTTACCGCCAGCGCATCAATTTTCCTGCCTTCTCTTGCAATGGTTACCAGCGCCGGTGGCGAGCTAAAATCCCTGTCCCAAACATCGTGGTGAATAGATTGAAAATGCCAGATCAGTTTACCGGTAGCCGCATCCAGCGCCAATATGCAATTGGCAAATAAGTCATCACCCAGTCTTCTGCCGCCATACCAGTCGTAGCTTGCAGACCCTGTACAGGCATATACAATTCCTCTTGCTTTGTCCATGCTAAAACCGCTCCATGCATTGGCTCCGCCGATAAATTTATATGCGGTACTGTCCTCCCAGCTTTCATAGCCTTTTTCGCCAGGCTGTGGTATAGTGTGAAATATCCATGCTCTTTTTCCTGTTTTAACATTGTAAGCACGAATATGCCCCGGTGCCGCCGCAGCGCCTTCATCTACCCTCGAGCCCATAATGATGAGGTCATTAAAAATAATGCCTGGAGTGGTGGAAGTTATAAACAGGTCTTTTACGTACCTGTCAAGGCCATCATGCAGATCAACCTTTCCATCAATACCAAAACTCTTTACTAGTTTACCATCCAGCGCATTTACACAATAAAGGTTGCTGCCTGCCGTGTACAGAATTCTTTTGTCTTCTTTCCCATCCGTCCACCAGGTTACACCGCGGCAGTTGTTCATAATAAAGAACGTTTTTTTATTGCCCGCCAGCGAATCAAAGGGATTGAACTTCCATTTTTCTACTCCTGTAGCTGCATCAATAGCGAATAGTTTTACATCAGGGGCAGTACCATATAACACCCCATCAATTATAATTGGATTGCATTGTATTTGCGAGTGGTTGGCCGTATCAACACCGCCTGCATGATACTCCCAGGCAAGTTTTAATTGGGTTACATTGCTGGTATCAACCTGGTTAAGGGAAGAATAATGAATATTTTCGTCTGAGCCTTTATATTGTGGCCAGCCTGCATCATTTTTTTTGGAATTGCAACCAATTGCCATCATTATTATTATGCAGTGGCAGAAAAGGGCTTTTGTATTTTTCATCGAAGAGTAATATATAGGTAATTGACTATTTTTAAAAAGTTGATATTTATGGATTGCCGGGTGCATTTTAAATTAACGCTTTACTTTAAACAACGTGCTCATTCCGGACACCGCCCACGGCTGAAGAAAATAGATTTCAGCCAACAGCTACTTACCAAATATAAATATTATGTACTGGAAATTTAATGACTTTTTTATATTAGCTGTTTACTACTTTGCTACTGATAAATTTTCTATGGAAGACAAATAAATATTGAGCGGGAAAATGAAAATACATTTTCAATAAAAAATATTTTTTTGAACACAAGGGAGCAATTTTTGTTGTAAAAATAATATGAAACAACAATACAGCAACTACAGAAAATTTTACGCGCCACATCATTTTATCTTTTTACCCCTGATGTTGATTTTAATAACCATTGGAATACGCCAGGGGCTCAGGGATAAACCTCACCAACTGGAGTGGGTGCTTTTTAGCATTGTTTGTTTTTGCGTTTTTTACCTGGCCATCATGCTCAGGCAACACTATGCGTTGGGCAACCAGGATAGAATTGTACGACTGGAATTCAGGCTGCGCTATTTTGAATTATTCGGACAATCTTCACGAGCGATAGAAAGTAAACTTTCATTTGGACAGATAGCCGCTTTGCGTTTTGCTAATGACAACGAGTTCCGCGTTTTACTGGATCGTGCGCTTGCAGAAA
>JANYFI010000491.1 GCA_025362765.1 Ferruginibacter sp.
AGGACCTGGAGGCCGGTGTGGCCATAGTAGATATTGGCGGAGGCACCACTGACCTGGCTGTTTTTTATGAAGGTATTTTAAAGCACACCGCGGTAATTCCTTTCGGTGGTGAAAATATTACCAACGACATTAAAAACGGATTAGGTGTTTTGAAAACACAGGCGGAACAAATGAAAGTACAGTTTGGCAGCGCACTGTCGGACGAAGCGAAAGCCAACGCTTTTATAACGATCCCGGGTTTGCGTGGAATGCAGCCAAAGGAGATCAGCGTAAAAAATCTCGCCAGTATTATACAGGCACGTATGAGCGAAATAATGGATTTTGTAAGCTATCATTTAAAGCAGGTGGGATTGGATACCCGTTTACTAAATGGTGGAGTAATTCTTACCGGTGGAGGATCGCAATTAAAACACCTGATACAGCTGACAGAATATGTTACAGGTTTAAATGCAAGAATCGGTTATCCCAACGAACACCTGGCCGGGGGGCATATTGATGAACTCGCTAAGCCAATGTACAGCACCTGTATCGGTTTAATATTAAAGGGCTACAATGATTTTGAAAATAAGACCAGGCAATTTGAGGAACAGTTTCGCAAGGTGGAAGTACCAAAGTCTTTGCAGCAATTACCGGTAGATGAAACGCTGGATACCGCACCTGAAACAGTGGAAGAGGAGGTGGTAAAAGTGTCTAAAGTAAAGGAAAGAAAATCATTAAAAAGTTTTATGGATTCTTTTAAAATTGGACTGATAGACCTGTTTAAGGAAGAGGAAGATTCGAAGTTGTAAACAGCTTCACTTTGTATCTTCCCAATATGGAAGAAACCGGAGATGGAAACAATTCAAAAAATAATATTAAAAGGTATTTGTAACTACTCAATAAATAATTGCAGTTTTTATCATTCACCCCATTTACAAAACAGCACTTTTTTTCTGCCTTACTAACCGAAAAAATAGAGTGCCTAAATTAAAATACGGTTTCATTGTTTAACACATGCAACGGAGCGGTATTCAGGAGGAACAAACTATGATACATTTTGATTTGCCAAAAGAACAGTCGTCCATCATTAAAGTGATTGGCGTTGGCGGTGGCGGAAGCAATGCGGTAAACCACATGTTTTCCCAAAATATTGAAGGTGTAAACTTCATCATCTGTAATACGGATGCGCAGGCCATTGCGCAAAGCAAAGTGCCAAATAAGATACAACTGGGGCCGCACCTGACGCAGGGGCTTGGCGCAGGTGCCAATCCTGACATCGGCAAACAGGCTACAGAAGAAAGCCTGGAAGAAATAAAACGCATCCTGGAAGTAAATACCAAAATGGCATTCATTACGGCTGGCATGGGCGGTGGTACTGGTACAGGCGGTGCGCCTATTTTGGCAAAAATTTGTAAAGACTTAGGTATACTTACCGTAGGTATTGTTACAACGCCCTTTGCCTATGAGGGTAAAAAAAGACTGGCGCAGGCAGAGGCCGGAATCAGTTTACTGAAAGACCATGTGGACACATTGCTGGTGATCAGCAATGATAAATTACGCCACCAGTTTGGCAATTTAAAAATGAAGGAAGCTTTTGCCAAGGCAGACAATGTATTGGCAACCGCGGCCAAATGTATCACCGATGTAATAAATAGTACCGGCCAGATCAACGTGGATTTTGCGGATGTTTGTACGGTGATGAGCAATGGTGGTGTGGCCATCTTAGGTAGTGCAACCGCATCCGGAGAAAACAGGGCGCAGCAAGCTATTGAAAATGCATTGAATTCTCCTTTGTTGAACGACAATGATATCCGTGGTGCCAAATGGATACTCATTAATATTAACAGTTGCGAGGGTGAAAATGAGTTTACCATGGATGAAGTAGAAATAATACAAAATCACCTGATGAGTCAGGCCGGGCCCGACAGTGATGTAATTTTAGGTTTGGGATATGATAATTCTCTTGGAGCAGAAATCAGCATTACACTGATAGCGACTGGTTTTGAACACAAGGATCCTTTTGCAAAGACCATCAACCAGCCTAAAGAACAAAAGAAGGATGATAAAATTGTAATGACGCTGGCTACCCCTGAAAAGGAAGTGGTGAAAATGCCCCAGCAACCAACGTTTCAGTTTGACGAAATTGAAGCAGTGAAACCAGTGGAAAAGATAGCAGCAGCCACGGAAAAGCCAATGCCTGAACAAGCTAAAATCAGTATTGAATCGGCAGGGGCGCCGACAATAGTAAATTTACCAAGTAAAAACACTGGGGACAAATACAGCAATGAGATTGTATTTTTTGAAATATCTTCAGCAGCAGATCAAAGTCCTGTTATAGAGTTTGATATGCCCGAGCCACCTGTACCCGTTGACAAGCCAGTAATCCCCACCAAAACAATTTATGCATTAGACAATAAAAACGAAGCTAACATACCTGTATCGTCTGCAGGTGGTTTTTTGGCAAAACCCGCTAAAATATATGCGGAGGATGCGCCAGCAAGAGAATCCAACACTACAGAAGAGCCCACCTCCTTGCGTAGTTCGATGAAGGAAGACGAACCTTTATTTGAAATGCAAATGGTGGTTAAAGAGTCCCACAAAGCGGCGGAGGAGAAACAGCCAATTGTACAACAAACTCAGCCAATCATGATGTCCAATGTTGAGGAGCGGGCGATGCCTGACGAAACGGAGGAATTACGGCGCCGGGCTATGGATCGCATTGCAAAACTGCGTAATTTGTCATTCAATATTAACGCGGCCGATCCGAATAATGAGTTTGAAACGGTGCCTGCATACCTCCGCCGCAATATGGAATTACACAATTCCATTGCGGATGTTGAAAGTTTCTACAGTAACTACACCGTAAAATCAGACGAAAACAACCAAGCCGAAATTGGCACTATCAACACATTTTTAGACGGGAAAAAACCAGATTAATTCAGCCTGATTTTTTTGAACAACACCGCAATCAATTTTTGTTCTTATAGTTTGTAAATAGCCCCTTGCTGCAAAGTGAGGGGCTTGTGTTTTGTTGGTTTATCCGGAAATTAATATACTATTTTTGATGTGCATAATTAACACATTTGGTTTTTAAATGGTGGAAATGTAACCTAAAAAATTTCGCAAAATAATGAGCAGTAAAAATCACCAGGCGGTTTTTTTATCAGATAATGCGGACAAGCAATTATTAATATATCAATTGTTACACAATAAAATGCCCGCCGCTTTTAAAAACTTTGATCACTTAAAAGGCGTTTTATTTTCTCCTTTTTTAATAAAAGAAATTATTGAGGAAGAGGAGCGGCATGATGTGGTGGAAGTGGCGACTGCAAACAATCGCCATTTACGTACCTTATCCGGCGGTGAACAAAAAAAAGCACTGCTGCAATACCTGCTTCAACAGCAGCCCGACTTTATCATTGCTGATAATCCATTTGATAACCTGGATATTGATTCGCAGAAAAGTTTGTTGTTAATGCTGGAAGAAACAAGTCGGTACATCACCATCATTCAGTTAATTAACCGGGCCAATGATTGTTTGCCATTTATAAAAAACGCCATTTGTATTGCGGATGATAACACGGTAACACAACTAAATAATATCCCGGAATACATTCGTCAGCAACAAAAAGAAAAGCCTGTATTGCATGGATCAATCCCGGTGTCAGATCATCAATATAATGAGGTTGTCAACCCACTTGTTCAGTTCAATAATGTGAGCGTTCAATATGAAGGCAGAGGTATCGTAAACAATATTACCTGGCAAATAAATGCAGGTGAATTCTGGCAACTGGTTGGCCCGAATGGCGCTGGTAAAACCACCTTGCTTTCGATGATTACAGGCGACAATCCTAAAGGCTATGGGCAGGATTTAATATTGTTCGGAAAAAGAAAAGGCAGTGGTGAAACGGTTTGGTCTATCAAAGAAAATATCGGTTATTTCACGCCGGCAATGACAGATTTATTTAGTCGCTACAATAGTGTAGAACAAATGGTATTATCGGGTTTTTATGATTCCGTGGGGTTGTATGTAAAGCCATCTGACCGTAAAATAAAACTGGGTAACGAATGGCTGGCCCTCATTGGCTTTTTGCCCTTAAAGAAAAAGCCTTTTTATACACTTTCGCCCGGCCAGCAACGCATGATCCTTATTGTTAGAGCAATGGTAAAACATCCTCCTTTGTTAATACTAGACGAACCAACGGCGGGGATTGACGATCACAATGTAGCTATTCTTATTGCACTGATCAATAAAATGGCAGCGGAAAGTAAGACAGGCATTCTGTATGTTTCTCACCGCAGGGAACAAGGGCTTACACCGGATGTTGTTTTTGAATTGACACCGGGTAAAAACGGATCGACTGGAAATATCGCAAAAACAAAGTAGCTAAAATCGGCTGATTCTGTACGCCAAATCATTCTAATTCTTAAATTCTGTGCTGTTGTTTAAAAAATTGA
>JANYFI010000505.1 GCA_025362765.1 Ferruginibacter sp.
GTTTGTAGCAGCTTCATAATCCGGGCAGCGGCATCCAGATTCTTTCGATTAATGTACATTTGCAAAAAAAAAATCAAATCATGGCCAAAATTAAAGTTGCCAATCCGGTTGTAGAACTGGATGGAGACGAGATGACAAGGATCATCTGGAAATTTATTAAAGACAAACTGATTGTTCCTTACCTGGAACTGGATATTAAATATTACGATCTTGGAATGGAGTATCGTGACGAAACCAACGACCAGGTTACCATTGATGCGGCCAATGCCATTAAAGAATTTGGCGTGGGTATTAAATGCGCCACCATTACTCCTGACGAAGCCCGTGTAAAAGAATTTAACCTGAAACAAATGTGGAAGTCGCCTAACGGAACCATCCGCAATATACTGGATGGCACTGTATTTCGGGAACCAATTGTAATGCAGAATGTACCAAGATTGGTTACCAACTGGACGGCACCCATCATTGTTGGCCGTCACGCTTTTGGCGACCAATACCGTGCGACTGATACCGTAATAAAAGGCAAAGGAAAATTGACTATGACCTTTACACCTGAAGCCGGTGGCGAAGCACAAACTTTTGAAGTGTACAATTACAAAGGAGATGGCGTGGCCATGTGTATGTACAATACGGATGAAAGTATTTATGGTTTTGCCAGAAGCTGTTTTAACATGGCGCTTACAAAAAAATGGCCATTGTATCTTTCAACAAAAAATACCATTCTTAAAAAATACGACGGTCGTTTTAAAGATATTTTTGAAGAAGTGTACCAGGGAGAATTTAAAGCCTTGTATGATGCGGCAGGCATTACTTACGAACATCGCCTGATTGATGACATGGTTGCAAGTGCACTAAAATGGAATGGCAATTTTGTTTGGGCCTGTAAAAATTATGACGGTGATGTACAAAGTGATACAGTGGCGCAAGGTTTTGGTTCATTGGGCTTAATGACTTCCGTATTGGTAACACCTGATGGAAAAACAATGGAAGCAGAAGCCGCTCACGGCACGGTAACCCGCCACTACAGAGATCACCAGGCTGGTAAACCAACATCAACCAACCCGATTGCTTCTATTTTTGCATGGACAAGAGGCCTTGAGTTTCGTGGTAAAACAGACGGCAACCAGCCTTTGATTGATTTTTGCCAGGCATTGGAAAAAGTATGTGTTGAAACAGTAGAAAGTGGTAAGATGACTAAAGATCTTGCTGTATGCATTCATGGCAATAAAGTGAATCATGGTGAACATTACCTGTACACCGAAGAATTTTTGGATGCTATTGACGAAAACCTGAAAAAGAAAATGGGTCTATAATTTCAGTCTATTCAAATAATAAAAAACGCTTCCTGTTGCCGGGAAGCGTTTTTTTTGTGTTCAATATACTTTGTTTATTATAGTATAAGAATCAACAATAAAATAATAATAATGATGGCGCCTACAGAAAGATACACACGACTGTTAAGTCCATCAGCTTTCTGTTTCATAGTATTTAATTCTTTCTTTAAAGCTTTTCTTTCGCTTACACTTAAGTTAGTTTTATCCATGTTCTGTATTTCAGTAACACGACTAACGATTTCACTTAAAACGCGTGCGTCAGCAGTACTATCTGTAACGGTTGCCTTCATAGCCGCATTAGACTGCATGGGCATTGTAAAGGCAATAAAAAGAATAAACGGAGCGATTTGGAAGAATTTTTTGATTGTCATTTTTTTTGAATTTAAAAGTTAAAGGTAAAGAGGTACTCGTTGTGTATTAAAATTAATACAGTTGAAATTTAATTGGCAAAGTATATTTAGTTTTTACATTTTTTCCTTTAATTTTTCCAGGTGTCCACACAGGCATTTTTGCAAAAACACGCAATGCTTCCTTTTCAACGCCGTAACCAATAGCATCGCTGGTTACTTTAGGTGCATATACTTTGCCTCTTTCATCTACCGCAAAATTTAAATTAACTGTTCCTTCAATACCATTGTCGGTAGCGTCTGCGGGATATTGAATATTGTTTTCAAAAAATTTCCCCAGGGCTTTTTGGCCGCCGGGAAAAGCTGGAAGCACCTCCGTATTTGCATAAAACCCTTCTTTATCCATATCCATATTTGCTTTGTTTATGGCTTCATTTTCAGCAATAATTACTCTTCCTTTTTTACCTTTTTTTGTAGGGTCAGGTTTAGCCATATTTAGTTTTATAGCGGAATCATTTCTTTTTGCCATCATTCCACCTGCAGCATCGCTATCGCCATGCCTTGCAGTAGAGGCAATA
>JANYFI010000565.1 GCA_025362765.1 Ferruginibacter sp.
TTTTGCGACTGCAATTGGCGTGTTTCCTGGTATTTGGGTTGCTATTATCTGCTGATAATGTTGTAGCGCAAATGCCGGTAAAAGATGTTATTGAAAAAAAATTTGATGATTGGCGGCAGAATAATTTACAGGAAAAAATCTATCTGCATACAGATAAAAAGAAATACCTGGCAGGCGAAATTTGCTGGTTTAAAATGTACAATGTAAATGGCTATACACACCAGCTGATTGATTTTGGTAAAGTAGGCTATGTGGAAGTGCTGGATAAAAATAATGAGCCTGTTTTGCAGGCAAAAATCGCACTGGAAAAAGGATTGGGAAACGGATCATTTTATTTACCGCTAAATCTTGCCACGGGCATCTATAAAATAAGGGCTTACACTAACTGGATGAAAAATTTCGGCCCCGGTTATTTTTTTGAAAAAGAACTGACTATTATTAATATTCAAAAAAGTGAAACGAAAAACGCGGCAACCGCCAAGGCTGTTTATGACATTGGCTTTTTTCCGGAAGGAGGAAATCTTATTAGCGGAATTAAAAGTAAAGTTGGTTTTAAAGTAAATGACCAGTGGGGACAAGGCGCAAATTTCACCGGAATATTGTTGAATGAAAAGGGCGATACCATCATCAGTTTTAGTCCGCTTAAAGTTGGAATGGGCAATTTTACATTTACCCCGGCAGCAGGTGCGCAATACCGGGCCGTTGTAAATTTACCTGACGGCGTACAGCAGGTAAAGCCGCTGCCGGCCGCGGTTAACAAAGGCTATTCACTACAGCTTAACCGGAACCTGCAAGGGCAGCTTTCAATAAAAGTGCAGACAAAGGAAGTAGCCAACGGTCACCGCGTGTACCTTTTTGTACATACCCGAAATATTATAAAAGTTTTTTTGCAGGAAATACTTCAAAACGGTGAAGCTGAGTTTTTAACAGATGAAGCGAAGCTGGAGGATGGTATATCACAGTTAACACTTTTTAATAATGATGGGCAACCAGTGTGCGAACGGCTATATTTTAAACAACCGCAGCATACACTGCTGATTACCGCAGTAGCAGATCAACCCGTGTATGGATTGCGAAAAAAAATAATAATAGCGGTGAATGCTGCGGGTGAACAGAGGCATGCTGCAGAGGCAAATATGTCGATGGCTGTATATAAAATAGACTCCACTTTAGCTGGAAAACAATGCAGCATAAACGATTACCTTTTGCTTACCTCCGATATAAAAGGTGTGGTAGAATCACCTGGATATTATTTTTTGAAGGGCAATGATACTGTAGTGGAGGCCGCGGATAACTTAATGCTTACGCAGGGCTGGCGGCGGTTTAATTGGGACAAAGTGTTGCAAAATGATAGGGAGCCTTTTCGTTTTTTACCTGAACTGTATGGGCATATTATTAATGGGAAAGTCACGCCGCTTCGTGCAGGCATGCCTGTAAAAGATATTCCCGCCTACCTTACTGTGCCGGGGATACGGACACAGTTTCAAACCGCTACAACAGATTCAAATGGCAACATAAAATTCGACATGAAAAATCTGTACAGTGATGGTGACATCATTGTACAAACCAATAACGAGAAAGACAGTGGGTATCATATTGAAGTTGATGCCCCATTTTTTAAGGACTATTCACGAAAACCATTGAGTGCTTTTGTAGATTTTCAACAAAATAATGCGCTGTTAAAAAGATATATTTCGTCGCAGGTACAGAATGTCTTTTTGTATAACCAGCTAAATCATCTGACAGAAATAGTTGCGGACACTACAGCATTTTATGGCAAGCCAGATGCAACTTACCTCCTGGACAATTACGTGCGTTTTACCACAATGGAAGAAATTTTCAGGGAATATGTTTTGGAAGTAAACGTAAGAAAACACGGCGGCAAGTTTTATCTGCCGATGTACGACGAAGGATCAAAAAATCTTTTTTCAACATCCCCGCTGGTATTGCTCGACGGCCTGCCCGTGTTTAACCTGGATAAAATAATGAGCTATGATCCGCTTAAAATCAGGAAGCTGGAAGTGATGAGCCGTAAATATTTTTTGAGGGATAATTCTTTCGATGGCATTATAAATCTTACCACCTATAAAGGAGATTTAGATGGGTTCGAAATAGATAACAGGGCCGAAATGCTCAATTATGAAGGCCTGCAGGCAAAGCGTGAATTTTACTCGCCGTTATATGCAACTGACCTGCAACAGCAAAGCCGTTTACCCGATTTTAGAAATCTATTATTGTGGTTGCCAGATTTAAATACAAATAGGAAAGGAAATACTGGCGCAGAATTTTATACTTCAGATGTGCCCGGCAAATACGCTGTAGTAATTGAAGGTCTTGGAAAAGAAGGTACCGCAGGCGAATGCATCTCTTATTTTGAAGTTAAAAAACCAGTAGTGGAAAAATGATATTTATGCTATGGCCATAGCTTGATGACGAAATTGTATAAACCGTTTTAGGCAATGGCTTCTTTCTTCAAATCATCTTTAAAATAATGCATCGCTCTTGTGATATGATTACGATTTTTTTGCTACTATAGACATTTCACTTGTTAAAAATGCTCTAAGCCTGTTTATTTTGTCTGTGTTGATGAGGTCTACATTACACTTCAATAATTCGCTCCAAACTTTTGTTTTATCGGGCGAACCCCATAAGCGAACTTTTCTGCCGTTTTTATGCGCCTGTAATACAAAATATTCCAGTCGCTGTATATCACTGTCAGAAATGCGGCCTTTGCCTTTCCATTTTACCAGGCTTGAATATTTGCAACTGGCTACCCGGTAAATATTGGTCGTCGAGTCCTGGCCTGCCTGCGTAAGATCTTCATCCAAAAAGGCAAGCCGGTTTTCTTCACCCGTCAGCAGGTTGTAAGGTTTATGGCCGGTGATTACTACCGATACATTCCGCATGATAAGCTCTCCGTTTTGATAGCCGGATAAAATGGTCTTGTACTTTTGCAATAGTAATGACAGCACCTTATAGGTTTTCTCAGCATTTGATTTTACATCAATCATCAGCGTCAGCTGGCTGTCTGCATTTGCGGCATTTGTTGCATTGTTATTTACGTATTGCAGCAGCGGCTTCAAATAAAGTTCCTCCAGGGTTCTTTTATTTTTAAAATAAGGAAGAATATGAGTAACAATTAGTTTGCCGTTCTTTAGATATACATCCGCTTCAACATAGGTAAAACCATTGTCCAATGCATCCAGCAGCGGCCTTCTATGCCAGTAATCATTGTGGGCATAAGCATTGGGTAGAATAACGTTTTGAGAGAGCACTGTTGTTGCAGAGAATGAAATTATCATGACAACAAGCGTGGTGCAAAGCTTTCGGTAGTTCATTTATGGACAATAATTTATTTAGCAAACATATATTTATCAAACCAAACCTACACCCCTTAATTGAGTGATAACATACAAATAACTTAAAATCATTTTTACCTTTTTTTGCAACATAGCTGCACTGGGCAATGCTTTTTAAATAGCGGGTTATTGCATTTCGTTGATAGCTGCCAACCCTTGCTGCAAAAGAACTTCCTATTAAAATATAACGACACCATGCAGGTTTTATTGCAAAGGATTTGTTCACATTTAATACAGGTTTTTCATGCAGGTATTAAAATGTTAAAAATGTTATTTTAATAAAGATAACCGGCAATATTATTAATGTCATTTTTTTTTAAGCCAATACTGCCTAATTGGTCAATTATTCTGAAAATTATCGCCCGGCTCCCAACCATTTTGTAAGAGCTGACATCTTATTCTTAGCATTTGATTAACCTTGATTTCGCTTGCAGTAAGTTACTTTCATAGAGGGTGCATTTCAAATTGTTGCTGTCCTCATTGCCCACGGCCTCAAAAGTATAGCGACCATCTGAAATGCACACGTTAAAGAAACTGAAATTTACGGGGAGATAATTAAACCCTTCATTTTTTGGCTAATTTTTTTTAAAAAAATGGTGCGTTAAAACTAATTATGAAAAAAACATTGTTATTGCTGGTTATAATTGTTAGTTGTATGTCGTTTATCGACTGGCATAATAATATGGACGAAGCCAAGGCTATAGCCAGGAAAGAACACAAACATATTTTGCTTAATTTTTCCGGGTCAGACTGGTGTGGGCCCTGTATCAGGCTGCACAAAGAAATATTGGGCAGCGAAGCGTTTCAGCAATTTGCTGATGCCAGTCTTGTGTTGGTAAATGCCGATTTTCCAAGAGCAAAAAAGAACCAATTATCCAAAGATCAGCAAAAGAGGAATGAGGTACTGGCGGATCAATACAATTCAAAAGGAGATTTTCCACTCACGTTGCTGCTAAACGAAAACGGAAAAGTAGTAAAACAATGGGAAGGGTATCCCAAGGACTCCCCCGAAGAATTTACAGAAGAAGTTAAGTTCGCAATTGACCAGGATAAATAACGGCCATGCAACCAAAAAAGATATTTAAAGTAGCCACAAAATTAATGGGTAACCGTTTTGAAATTAGTGTAGTGGCAAGGGAAGAAAGCGGGGCAATGCAATGTATCAACGCAGCCATTGATGAAATAAAAAGAATTGAAAAACTGCTGACAACGTTTAATGACGACAGTGAAACAAACCTGATTAACCGACACGCAGGTATTACTCCAGTTAAAGTGAGTGAAGAAACTTTTCAGTTAATCGAAAGGTCAATTAGAATTTCTGCTTTAACACAGGGTGCGTTTGACATTACTTATGGTTCGATAGACAAAAGCCTTTGGAATTTTGATACCACAATGAATGCCTTGCCGGATAAAGAGACGGCCCGTGAAATGGTAAAGCTCATCAATTACAGAAATATTGTTTTGGATAAAGAGGAGCAAACGGTTTTTTTAAAAGAGAAAGGAATAAGAATTGGTTTTGGCGGCATAGGAAAAGGATATGCTGCAGAAATGGCCAAGCGGGTGATGGTAAAAGCAGGAGTGGAGAGTGGTATAGTAAATGCCTCTGGCGACCTTACTGCGTGGGGCTTGCAACCCGATAGCGAAGAATGGACCATTGGTATCGCCGATCCAAATGTATCAGGCCAGGTATTTTCTTTTATTAAGATTACCGGCCTTGCAGTAGCTACGTCGGGTAACTATGAAAAATTTGTACTGATAGACGGGAAAAAATATTCCCACACCATTAATCCCAGAACGGGATTACCTGTTACCGGAATAAAAAGTGTGACGATTATAACAAAGAACGCTGAGATAGCAGACGCCATGGCTACGCCGGTGACCATCATGGGGATAAAAGCAGGGCTTGGTATGATCAACCAGATTAAAGACATGGAAGCAGTGATTGTAGACGATCAGGACAAAATATATACGTCAGCAAATATTCACATCAATTAACAGGATAATTATGAACAGAAAAATCATTGCCGACCTTGTACTGGCAACCTTATTTGTTACAGGCGCTACTTCTTGTACTACGGTAAAAGAATACCAGAAAAATAAATTAAACGATTCCGAAATGAGCCTTTCAGCAAGGAAGATTGAAAAGACAGAACAGAATTTTCAGTCTTACCGGGAAGCTGCTTCAGGAGCCAATGGCGGTAAAACCGGTGGAGGATGCGGGTGTAATTAATTTATTAAAATTTAACAGCCAATAGATGAAAAAAATATGCTTAACAGTGATAGGACTTTATTTACTATTGCTGAATGCGTTTAGCCAGGTAGTAACAAAAGACACAGTAAATGCAGCGGCAAAAGAAGAAACGATAGGATATGTAGATAAGCCG
>JANYFI010000583.1 GCA_025362765.1 Ferruginibacter sp.
CTTAAATCAAGCATGTGAGAGCTGAACAAAGGCTGTCCTTTTTCTTTGTAAAACTGCTCGCCTGCATCAATTAATCCGCTAATCCAGGGCAGCCATTTTTTTGCGGCATGATCAGTATGCAATACAACCGGAACACCATAATATTTTGCTACGTTATGTACATGCAAGGCGCCTGATATAGCACCTGAAATGTTGGCCTGCAGCTTGTCGTTGGGCATTCCTTTGCCTGCAATAAACTGTGCTCCGCCATTGCTGAATTGTATAATGATCGGTGAGTTTACTTTTGCCGCTGCCTCCAGCGCCGCGTTGATAGTATCGGTACCTATGCAGTTAACGGCAGGTATTGCAAACTGGTTCGCTTTCGCATCGTTGTAAAGTGCTTCTAATTCTGCGCCGAACAATACGCCGGCTGTGTATTTACTCATGTTGGTTGTTTTTTTACAAAAATAAGTGAATTTCACTTTTTTCTGGTAGGTTATTTGAATTCAGAAGCAATTGGTAAACTAGTAATGGGAGTCTGTTACTTCAGTGTTGCAACAGGTTGTTTAATATTGCTCTTTTGCAGGGAGTGCTGGAGAGGGTGCAGTTTACAACTGTTTTATGTTCAGGGCCCCTGCCTGAACATAAAACAGTTGTGTAAAATAACTGGATGATATAGTGAATCGGATACAAAAACGGGCTTTTACATTACGGCTTAAAAGGGGAGATAGGGATACAAATTAGTATTTTATCATTTGCAAATTGCTGTAATTTCTTTAGATTCTACGGCGTGCAATCGTTTATTCCATGGTTTTGAAAAGGGCTTTCCTACTGTACTTAAAACAGTTTAGAGGGAATGCATTCAACATTTTCAAGATAGTAAAACTGTGATTTTCGTGAGGATACCAATTAGATAAATGTACGGAGGAATGTTTTTTTGTGCTTTTAGCACTTAGGGTAAAAAAGTAAAAAAGAAGTTGACTGATATTGGATTTGCTATTAGCTTTAAATCGATATTGGATTGAACTTTATAGGCTTTATCAGGATAGTTGGATATGATTGATATTTAATTCCTATCAATCAACTTCTGCCACAAAGATGAAGGATTTATGCAGACAACACTAGCGCATAACTGCTTAATTATCGGAAAGCTGAAAATACGGACAGGGTAGTAAAAAAGTAGCATTGCTCAAGTTGATTTACTATTACAGGAATAGTAAAAATACGTATTAGTGCCGACGGCTATGACAGGTAATGCCGATAATGATTTGGATATTGAGCTATATTGGTATTATTTTTCTGTAATGTGTTGCAGCATTTTTACAATTAGAGATATCTTTCTTCAATTATTTTCATGTGATGATATACATGGCCGAGCGTGATATATCCCATACTGGCAACACTTGTAGGGATATTGTTGGCACTACCCATTCTCGTTAATGCTTCGGTTGAAAAACTTTTAAAGAGCAACGTTGTGGCTTTGCGTACTGCTAAAAATTCTGCTGAAAGATCCTGCCAGGTTCTGCTGGTGGTTACCACACTTGCTGCATAGGCGTTTTCATCAAAACCGGCAATATTATTCTTTTCTTTGCGGGCAAAACAAAGGGCACGGAAACAAAAAATTCTTTCTGTATCAATAATATGCTGCATCAAATCTTTTAATGTCCATTTATCCGGGGCGTAGGCATGTAAAGATTTTTCTTCCGGAACAGCTTTTAGCAGGGCCTCTATTAAAGGCAACTGGCGGGTAAAGCCTGCTAACAATTCCTCCTCTGGAACCTGGTCAATATATTGCTGAAAATACGGCGGGTAATTTTCAGGAGATGGCTTGAACATATACTTCTTTTTATATAGTAAATAAAATGCCGGGTAATTTACCCGGCACTAAATTAATGTTTTAAAAAGCAAGCTAAATTATCCCCTCTTATTTTTTTTCATTTTAGATGCAGGCAATACTTCTTTTGTTCCTTCCATTGTCGCCGCTAATTTCACTGCTTCATAGGCGTTTAACAATCCACCACTAACAGATAAATCGCTTAGTTTGGCGGTGGTGTTGGTTCCCGGAATTTTTACGTCAGTATCGGGAGCTACGGCAGATTTCTCAATAATAAATTTCAATTGCTGTGCACTCAATTTTGGAAAATATTCTAGTAAAAGTGCTGCAGTACCCGCCACTACGGGGCAGGCCATGCTGGTGCCAGAAGCCTCGCCATAATTGTTTCCTCCCGGTATGGTAGAATAGATTTGCACACCTGGCGCAAATACATCCACCTCTTTTTGGCCATAGTTACTAAAGTTCGCTGTAATGCCGCCGTTTTTTGGATCGCCGCTGGCACCAACAGTTATCCAGTTGGTTGCTTTCTGACCATTGTCAAGATAATTTGGACTTGGGAAATTGTCTGTGCTATCAACATTTTTGGCATCATTACCCGCAGCGTGTACAAGTAATACGCCTTTACTTTCCGCAAATCTCACCGCACTGTCAACCCATCTTTTTTGGGGCGAAAATTCTTTACCAAAACTCATGCTGATAATTTGAGCGCCGTTTTCAACTGCATAACGGATGGCATTGGCAATGTCTTTATCATGTTCGTCTCCATCTGGCACTGCTCGTACCATCATAATACGAACATTGTCAGCAATGCCTTGTATTCCCTTGCCATTGTCTCTTACTGCCGCAATGATGCCAGAGCAGTGCGAACCGTGAAACGGCGTGGCCGTCATAATATCTTTATTGCCGTAAAAACGATCGTTGATATCATTTTCATCATCCTGCACAATTTCTTTGCGGTAGTCTTTTGGCGCATTTTCGGCGGCATCTGCTTTTCTCAAATCGCCCTGCAGTTCTTCGATGATTTGTTTATTGGTAATATCATCAATGTTATTGCCTTTACATAACTGCATCAAAAACATTTTTGTTCTTTTTGCATCTACATCTGTCGGCGTGTATGTATTCAGATCTTTGCAACTATATTCTTCTTTTGCAATTTCCTTTCTTACTACGGAATCTCCTTTTAAAAAGCCCGGCAATAATTGCCTTAAAAATGCTGTTTCGGCAGGATTGGCTTCACCCAATATTTTTTCCTTTACTTTTTTGTACAATTCAATTTGTTCCTTTTCAGCTTCCGGTACGGACGCTTCGTCCGGTATTTCGCTGCCATACTTTGCTTTTAAGGCGGTGTATACCCTGGCGCCTTCATAACTGTCTTCTTTTACGTTGCGCCCATCTTTACCACCTAAAAAATTCCAGCCATGCACGTCATCGATATAACCGTTATGGTCGTCATCAATGCCATTGCCTGCAATTTCTTTTGCATTGGTCCACAAAATGGGTTTTAAATCTTCATGCAATGTATCAATGCCGCCATCAATAACCGCCACCACTACCTGTTTGCTTTTTAACTTTTTCGCCTTTAAAAAATCATACGCTTTATCCAGACTAATGCCATAATAGCCAGTAGTTGCCTTATCCAGCTGGTACCAGTTTTTGGGAATATCTCCTGATTTTTTTTGCGCAAACACTGCGGACATCAACAACAACGCACCGCTTACAAACCATATTTTCATAGTTAACATTTTTTGGAGGCAATTTATTACAAACCTGTAACATGCACTAACCGAGTGAAGAAAAATAACTTGTTTTTATCATAAATAATTTCCCATTTATAAGGCGACAAGGCGCACAAAAAAAGGGAGATCGATATTTAATTCAGCGTGTGCCTGCTTATCAAACAAGCCAAAAACAGTGCTGCCACTGCCTGTCATGGCTGCATAAACTGCTCCCATCTTGTATAGCCTGTCTTTAATTTCTCTTATAACTGGCCAGCGTTTACTAACAGGTATTTCAAAATCATTCACCAGCAAACTTCGCCAGGCCAACACTGGTTGCTGAATAATTTCAGCAACCGTAACACCGCTGCTGGCAATATTATTTAAACGTACCGATTCAAAAGCTTCTTTTGTATTTGCATGAATGCCAGGATTTACGAGGGCAAGCGTATAACCGGAAAGATCAACCGTGACCGGGTGAAGTATTTCACCACGACCTTTTGCAACACAAGGCTTGTTTAAAATAAAAAAAGGACAATCGCTTCCCAGTTGCGCAGCATAGTTGATTAAGCGGGCCGAAGACAATTGTAACGAAAACATGCTGTTTAATAAGTGCAACGCAAAAGCAGCATCGGCAGAGCCTCCGCCCAGTCCAGCTCCCATGGGTATGCATTTGTGCAGGTGCATTTTTATAGAAGGCAGCGCCGGAAAATCTTTTTTTAACAGCCAGTACGCTTTTACGCAAAGGTTGTCATTGCTTGCCCCATCTATCGTTAAACCTGAGTTAGTAAATATGACCGGCCCCGTATTTTGAGAGGAAATTATTTCGAGCGCATCAGTAAAAGAAACGGGATAAAAAATTGTGTCTAAATTGTGATACCCATCTGCTCTTTTATTAATAATGCGTAATCCTAGATTAATTTTACAGCCGGGGAAAACGAGCATTTAATGGATAATTTTTTAATGGATAACTGATAACAAAGAACAGGAATTTTTAAAAAGTAGGGATCAGGAAAGCCAATACCGCATTTAATTATCTTAATAAAATTCTTCACATTCCATTACAGGATTTATTTTCTTGTCTTTATTTCATCCCTGATG
>JANYFI010000767.1 GCA_025362765.1 Ferruginibacter sp.
ACCAATGGTTTCTCCTCAGCAATATGCTGAATGGAACAATGAATCAACTAATCTTACAAATGACTTCCGTACAGCAAATGGGAGAACTGATCTTATTCCACTCAACCCGGCATGGAGCAATCCCGCTTCGTTAACCAATGGTACTAATTGGCAAAAAGAAGTTTTTAGAACTGCAAAAATGTCTGATCTTCAATTAGGCATATCAGGTGCTGACGAAAAAGTGAACTACGCTCTATCGCTCGGATACCGCAACCAGCAGGGGCTAATACCAACGTCTGAATATAGAAGATTAAACTCCCGTTTTAATATTGATTATAAGGCTACCAACTATCTGAAAGTTGGAGCAAGCATATCTTATACAGGAAGAAGAACAAGAGGTGTTGATAACAATAATTTGGGAGGAGGCGTTGTTCAATACACCATGTTATATTCTCCATTGCTGCCAGTTTTTCAACCGGGGTATCCTGGGCAATACTCAACCATACCATCTGAAACACTTGATCCTAATAATAAATATTGGTATGCTTTTGTATCTAATCCATTTAGAGTATTTTCAAATACTAATGCTAAAAATGATGCAACCAACCTTTATGCAAGTTTATACGCAGAAGTAAAACTTCCTTATGGATTTAGTGCAAAATCTCAGATAGGATTGTACACTTATGCCGGTGGAAGTTATAGCTGGTCAAAATCGGCAGAAACGCCGTGGGATCCAACTGGAGCAAACAGGGGCCAAGCTGCAAATAGCGTAGGGGTTGGAAATTATAAAGGTTATGGTTACAACTGGGACAATACAATGAATTTTAACAGAAAGTTTGGTGATCATAGTATCAACCTAACTGCAGGTATATCTGCCCAGCTTGAAAATAATTTTAGTGGCTCTTATGTAGGACAATCTAATTATGTGAGTGAAGCAGTTCCCTACCTGGGGTATGGTCCCCCTTCAACCACAGTTGTGACTCCTACCACCATTTCTGAAGTTACCTTGTTTGGTGTATTGGGAAGATTTATTTACGGATATAAGAATAAATATCTTTTAACAGCCAACATACGCCAGGATCAATCATCGCGCTTTTCTGCGGACCTGAGAAAGGCTGTATTTCCATCTGCATCTGTCGCGTGGCGGATTTCTGAGGAAAACTTTGCTAAATCAATTCCTTTTATTTCTGATTTAAAATTGCGTGCAGGTTGGGGTAAAATTGGTAATCAAAATGGTATACCTGCATACCCAACTTATAATTTATTGGGATCCGGCCAAGACTATAGCTTAAATGGTGTACTGGTGTCAGGTGTTGCTACTACAGGTCTTGGAAATAAGAAAATTTCTTGGGAGACGACGGTTTCAACCAATATAGGGTTAGACTTTTCGCTTTTAAATAGGAGCCTCACATTTACTGCAGATTATTATATTAAGGATAATAGCCAAATACTTTTGCAACTTCCAATCGTTGCAACTGGTGGAGTTGGTATATACCCAACAGACGTTCCCGGTCCTGCGCAAAATGTTGGTAGAATTAGAAACTCCGGATTAGAATTAAGTGCTACTTATGCAAAAAAAGTGGGACAATTTGATTTCTCCCTTTCAGGAAATGGTACATGGAATAAAAATAAGATTCTTAATTTGGGCGGTTCCGATTACCTTTTACCTCCAAACATCATCAATCAATTAGGAGATTACGTTAGTCGCTTTGCTGTCGGTCATTCAATAGGTGAATTTTATGGCTTCCAAACCGATGGGATTTATCAAACTCAAAAAGAAGTAGATGCAGACAATGCAAAAGCTGTAGCCGCAGGAAAGGATTATTTTCAAGAGAAATTTACTGCGCCGGGTGATTATAAATTTAAAGATGTTAACCGCGATGGTGTAATTGATAACAACGACCGTACCTTTATTGGAAATCCCAACCCGGTATTTTCTTATGGCTTCTCAATTAACGGATCTTACAAAAGATTTGATTTTACAGCATTCTTTCAGGGGGTAAGCCATGTAGATGCTTTTAACGCCCTTGAATACCGAACAGAAGCAAGTTACTTTCAACCATTCAACCGCACAAAACGCTCTTTTGAACAAAGATGGCACGGCGAAGGAACCAGTAATACCTACCCACGTATTATATACGACGATCCTAATAACAATAGTCGTATATCTTCCCGCTATGTTGAAAATGGAAGTTATATGCGCATGAGAAATATTCAAATTGGTTATTCACTTCCTAAATCAGTACTGTCTAGAATGAAAGTTGAAAATCTGCGTTTTTATATTGCTGCGCAAAATTTATTAACATTCACTAGCTATCATGGGTTAGATCCAGAAATGGGTGTTGGACAAAGTGAGGGAAATTCCGATACCAACTATGATCTAGGTATTGACAGAGGAATGTACCCACAACCAAAAACGTTGATGGTGGGAT
>JANYFI010000779.1 GCA_025362765.1 Ferruginibacter sp.
TTATGCCGGAGGGTGCACCAGCGGCCACGCTATAATGGGCTTATCCAATTTACAGTTGCCTTCATTAATTGCTACTATCTGTTTTATGGCGGGTGGTTTTTTTATGGCAAATATTGTTTTGCCAATCATCATGAAATTATAAAAGTAATATGCCACAATTAACGGGGCGTACAACGCCAAATACAGATTTTGAAGTAAGTTCTTTAGACGCGGGCTACAAGGCAACGAATAAAAAGCATCCACTTATTTACAATCTTCGGTTTCTTTATGCGGGATTACCCTTTGGGATATTATTGGTTAAGTCAGAAGTGATTTCCTGGTTCCGTATCCAGGAAATGTTCAGGCTGCAAAGTTTTCACATGTATGGCGTTATAGGAAGTGCCGTTGTTACCGGAATAATTTCTGTCTGGCTCATCAAACGGTTCAATATTAAAACGATTAACGGTGAAGCGATAACGATACCAAGTAAAAACTTTAATAAAGGCCAAGTGTATGGTGGCTTATTGTTTGGCTTTGGATGGGCATTGACCGGTGCTTGCCCAGGCCCCATTTTTGCACAAATAGGTACTGGTGCATTGGTAATGGTAGTTGCTTTAACAAGTGCTATTGCAGGTACATAGTTTTATGGTTTATTAAAAGAAAAATTGCCGCATTAAATTATTGAAACGTATGAGCATCGGTTATAAATCCTTTTTAAAAATGAACAAGCATTACAATTTTATTCGCCGGTTTAAAATTAAATATCGGGCAACCTTAATCAGTAAATATGCAGATAAAACAATTTGAAGATAAGAACCTGGCGCAGTATAGTTACGCCATATTAAGCGATTGTGAAAAGCAGGTGATGCTTATAGATCCTTCCCGCAATCCCCAGCAGTACCTTGATTTTGCAGATGACAACCAGGCACAAATAATCGGTATTATTGAAACGCACCCGCATGCAGATTTTGTAAGCAGCCATCTGGAGTTGCATAACATTACCGGTGCAACCATTTATGCAAGCCAATTGGTTAATGCCCTGTACCCTCACCAATGTTTTGATGATGGCCAATACATTGAGTTTGGCAAGATAAAATTAACCGCCATCAATACGCCGGGCCATTCACCCGATAGCATTTGTATTTTGCTGGAACAGGATAACAAGCAGATAGCAGTATTTACTGGTGACACACTTTTTATAGGCGATTGTGGCAGGCCCGACTTAAGGGAAAAAAAAGAAGATATAAAAACTTCACGCATTGAATTGGCGAAACAGATGTACCATTCATTAAGGGACAAATTACTGGTACTGCAAGATGATACCATTTTATATCCTGCACATGGGGCGGGCACGCTTTGTGGCAAATCTTTAAGCGATGCCAGCAATAGTACTATCGGCGAAGAAAGAAAAACAAACTGGTCGTTGCAGCCACAATCGGAGGATGGATTTGTTCAGGAATTATTAAGTGGGCAACCGTTTGTGCCAGCCTATTTTTTATACGATGTGGAATTAAATAGAAAAGGCGCTCCGTCTTTTAAAGAGACTATTGCGGCTATTAAAATAAATACTTTTTCTGAAGATAATGATATGCGCCATCTTAAAAAAGAGCATTGGATAATAGACACACGGGATGAACAAGACTTTAAAAATGGGCATCTTCCTACATCAATAAATTTAATGGAAGGGGCTAAATTTGAAACCTGGTTGGGCACCCTTATACAGCCAACGGAATTATTTTATTTAGTTGCCTCAGATGAAACAATGCTGAAACGGATGATTGAAAGGACGGCAGCTATAGGCTATGAGGTAAATATACTAGAAGCCATTGTTTTAAAAACGGGGGCAATAAAAGAAGCGTTGATAGATGTAGGAAAATTTAAAGCGCACCTAGAAAATTATACCATTTTAGATGTGCGGGACCGGGAAGAAGTGAAAGAGAAAAAAATATTTTCCCAAACCATTTCTATACCATTAAGCGAGCTAAAAGAACGGAGCAATGAAATTCCAAAAGATAAACCGGTAGTGGTACATTGTGCAGGCGGTTACAGGAGCGCAGCAGCAAGCTCGTTG
>JANYFI010000788.1 GCA_025362765.1 Ferruginibacter sp.
TGTACTTCCGGAATTTAGAAACGATCGATATTCAGCTTTTACATTTGTCCAGATTAAACCAAAAAAGCCTAAAGCAACACCTATTATGGTAACAAAAAATACTTGTTTAAAATTCAATTTATCTACCAGCGTAAGTACTAATACTGCCAGGTAAAAAATTACCGTTTTAAAATCTGAAAAAAAACTCAAAAATCCTGATAAGAATTCCAATACCACAAACAGGTAAAATATTTTTTTATTTTCATTTTTTAAAAAACACTGAAAGCCAAATAACAAAAATAACAGCCACTTTACTTTTACCAGGCTAAAGATAATCTGTGTTAAACCTCCGAATAAAAATGCCACACCCGCTAATGAAGAAGCTGCGAAATAAGAAATGATATAAGCATACATTACCTTTTGTGAGGATAATTTATTGGCATGACTTATTAAACTTTTCCTTGTTTGTACCGGAAGTTTATTTTGAAAATATAATAAAGGAGCCATTAAAAAAATAAGGCCGATAGAAGAAGCTACGATGGCTGTTGACCGTGAACGTGTATTGTAATCAATATCTTTTCCCAGGTAATTACACAACCATACCGCCGCAATAATATTGATAAAATGCTGCACAGTAATAATTGAAAAAACAGCCGGCTTATTGGGCTGTTGTAAATTATACAGTATAATGTACAATGAGAGGGCAGGCAAAAACATGTACAGGCCATTGTTAAATAACAGTGTGCTAATCAATATAACAATCAATAAAAACTTTGACTGCTCGTCTATCTTAATGTGTTTCATTTGGTTCCGGCGAATACTATATTAAAAATCACAAGACTGCATTCTACTAAAATTTCTCAATATAAGATAGCTTTTTAAACAGTAACTTATTTTTTATATAATAGTAACTAAGTATAAAAATATTATCAAAATTGTGTAAGGTGATTAAAAAAGAGTAGCCTGTTTTCAGGCTTCCCTTTAAAAAGGATTTAACCATCAGGGTATAATAAAATAATAATTTATAGTTGCGCAGTAATTTCCAGCCATCTGTTGCTTGTTGCTTATTTACATAACCGAGTAAAATAGCATACACCTGTATGTCTTCTTTTAAGTGATAAATAAAATACTTTTCCTGTCCGCTCAGTTGGTCTTTATGATTGCGCAGTTGCACCAACGGCTTTTGTATAAATCCAACAGGGTGATCTTTCGCCAGCCTTACCCACATTTCAAAATCACCGCTTATTTTCATTTGCTCATTAAACAAGCCTACTTTATTCAACACCTTTTTATTTAAAGCAACATTGGCGATATTACCTGCGATTGACCCGGTAAAAAAAGCTATACGGGCATGCAATGCCGGGGTTACAATAGCAGGAGTATCATCCGGCTGCTGAATGTTTAAACTGCGGCCTGTGCCATCAATGTAATCTCTTCTTGAATAACTAAATCCTATGTCTGGATTATGTTTGTGAAATATGATTACTTCCCCCATGCAGCAGGGATACATTACATCATCCTGCGACCATAATTTAATGATTGCCGTACTAGTTTTCTGAATTAAAAAATTGAGGTTATAAAACAACCCCCTGTTACACTCATTTCTATACAAACTTATTCTGTCATCGTGCAACGATAACAGCCATTCCCAGCTGCCGTCTGTAGAGCAGTCATCTACAATAAGCAATTCAAAATCCCTGAAATCCTGCCCCAATACTGAATTAACAGATTGCGGCAAATATTTGAGGCCGTTGTAAACAGGTAGTATGATGGATATAGATGGAATAGCTTAGTACTATAGTTATAATGAAAGTAGCCTTATTAATTTATACTCAATGATGCCATACTGAATCAATGCATTATTTATGCTTACTATGCACCCGGTTACTGCCAAATAATTTAAGCTTAATCCCAGGCTTTAATTTTCTTGATCATACATTCTTCAATTGCACTGGCAACATGATTAAACGTAAAAGCATTGATTTTTACTTTAGATTGACGCCCCATTTCTGCCAATAGCGCTTTATGTTTTAATGCATCCTTAATTAGTATTTGTAAAGGAGCGATATTTTGCAAATCGAGCACCAATCCATTAATACCATCTTCAATCAGGTCGATGGCGCCGCCTGCTTTATCAGATGCCACTACGGCTTTTCGGCAGGCCATTGCTTCGTTGATGGCCAGGCCCCATGTTTCTCCCGGCCCTGTTGAAGGCAAAATAACAAAGTCAGCCACCCGGTAAATGGCTGGCATCTGTTGCTGGTTTTGAAAATCCATCAGTATAATTCTTGAATCTTTTTCGGCGGCGGCTTTAATCTGCGGCAATAAAGCGCCACTTCCTACAAATAAAATTTTAAACCGCCTGTCAGAAATCATAGCTAAAAGAGCCATTAAAAAAAGCGGGTTCTTTTTCTTTTCAAACTTACCTGTAAACAGCAACACCAGGTCATCTTCCTGAATACCTGCATTCTTCCTTATTTCTCTTGCTTGCTTTTCATATTCAGCCGCCGGTTCCGCAAAGCGATCATTATCAACTGCATGCGGTGCATACATCAATTGAGCTGGTCGCAAACCATTGGCTAAAAAATATTGCTTATTGTTTTTACCTACATACAGGGCCACATCTACGTGTTGGTAAATCCAGGTTAGCAGCAACCTGCGCAGGATTTCTTTTATTCCGGTTCTTTCATCTAACAGTGTTGAGTCGCCTCTGAAAAGAACCGGAATTTTATGATGGAAATAGCGCAGGCATTTTAAATGACTTTGGAAGGCCCAGCCAAATACCAGCACCGCATCTGCCCCCCATTTTTCAATTTCACTGTTAAGCGTTGGATTGATGATGCCCTTAAAATGATGACTGCCCGGATCTGTAGAAATGTTATCTACAAAGCAATGCTCATATCCGTCCAGCAAAGGAATATCCCATTCAATCACCCGGCCAAAGCCAGGGTCCTGCTTGTTTAGCAACGCTGACCTACCCCAAGTGTAAAAAACTTTGATGGCAATGACGCCATTTTGTGTGAGTAATTTAAACAGTGGAGCATTGTATTGAATCGGATGCGAGCTAACAATGGCCAGTTTTCTCATGGGTGCTTAAATATTTTCTGAAAACACCCGGAAAGCTGGTGCTGTTTTAAGCCTTGCATTTACATAATCCATATCCCGGGCGTAAATAGTATTGAAACTTCCAAAACTTTCTGATGGTATCAATTTCCTTTCGAAAGGCTTATATGAGTAGCAATTGAACCCCACTGCAAGCAACTGCTTATGAATCTTTTTTTCATCAAATCCGTACCGTCCACCGCTGCCGTTCAATTCGATAATGATAGCCTTTAAACCTGTATTGTGCAGCAAATTTGCAGCACCGGTGAGGACAGGTTGTTCAAATCCTTCTACATCAATTTTCAGCAGCGCAGGCGTTGGTTTCCCAATTAACAAGTCATCCAGAGGCAGGCAATCCACCTGCACCTGTGTGTCATCGTCCGGGATAGTGTCAATAGGAATCACATGGTTTACTGTGTCGAGGTGTCGGGTAAATAACAGGGTGCTTTTTTCAGCGCCTACCCCAATATTCAAAGCCGTTACCTTATTTTGCAGTTGGTTAATGCTGATGTTTTTTTCGAGTAGTTGAAAGGTATCGAGTACAGGCTCAACAGCAATACAGCTGGCACCAGTAGCGCCAGCCGCCAATATAGTATAGCTGCCGATATTGGCACCAATATCAATGAACAGGTCTTCGGGCCTCAGAAAATGAAGCAGGAAGCCCATGTCTTCGAAATCATGCAGACCTGTATAGATATTACCGGTTGCACCCGTCATCCCTTTTTTCACCCATAATTTTGTATTTCCTATAAAAGGATACTCAACCGCACGTCCCACCAATTTCTGGGTGAGTTGCCAGTCAATGAAACGCAAAAATGCTCTTACACGATGCCTTTTCGACAAGGGATGATTGTAGATGAACCGTAGTGTTAAAAATATATTCATAGGATATAGGACTGTGGCCGCGGAACATTCCGGGTAGCCCGTGTTGTTTGCAGCTAAGCAGTGTCAACAACCTTGTTTAATAACTCAACTAATCGCAGGGTGATATTTTTGGCCGAATAATCTTCAAATATTTCTTTGTTGATTGAACCCGCATCAAAGCCTTTTATCCAAAGCAGGTAGTCCTCCAGAAGTGTTGCAAAATTATTTTCGATGGATGCGAGCCCTGCAGTTCCGTTGAAGCCCAATACGAGGCCTCCAGCTGACCTTTTCAATACATCTACTGCAGTGCTCTGTTCGTGCAATACGGCGAGTATCGGTTTCCCGGAAAGTATTCCCTGGTAAACTTTTGATGGCGTATAGTGCGGCTCTGTGCTACCCAGGATAAACACGCCGTCGGCGGCATCGAGGTGTATCAATACATCCAGGTAGGGTATCCTTGCCGGGTACTCGAAAATAAGTGTATTCCAAATACCATATTTTTCTGCAAGCGGTTTTATATTAAAGCCTTGGGGATCATTGGCCGTCTTACCTGTGCCGATGAAATGAAACTCGATATTTATAAATGAAGATGGTTTCGCCTCAATGGCTTTAAAAATAGCTTCCAACGGTTCAAAGGCCAATGGCAACATGGCTCCTGCATATACCAGTTGAATTTTGTTCACTTTCTTTTCAAACAGGTGGGGCTTTAATGGAAGATGCCGTAAAGCCGCATGATCTTCGGCCTCCCCTCCATAAGGCATTGCACCTGCAATAGCCTGCGTTTTTAAATGTCGGTTACGCGCCAGTACCCCTGCATAATAGCCCGGTGCGACGCCGGTGATAAGAACAGCTTTTTTTACCGCAACCGGCTCCAGCAAAGTCGCCAGTTTGGTGCTGATCCAATGACGTGAAAAAAATTTTCCGGAGCCAGGAAATGCATGCACCCATGGGTCTATATAGTCAATCCCATATTTTATTCCTGTTGAATGGTTCAACCATCTTCCAAGCAATGCGCAATAGAATGAAGGAATGGGGATGTATAGAAAATCAATTTGCTCAGTTTGAATTAATCGTTTTGCTATCTTGTATAACTGGAAAAAACCCCTCAGTCCCAGGTCGCCGATCAGGCGCTGTTTGCCTGTTGAAAAGGCGGTGGATTTTACAATCCTTAAACCCGGCGGCAACAGTTTTTCAAGATTATAATCCAACGCTTCTTCGTAATATTTTTCATGCACTGTCAATATGATGGGATTCCAGCCCAAAGCAGGCAGGTGCTGTGCAAACAAACGAGGCCTGTGTACACCGGCTAGATTGGATGGTGGAAAATGAGGATATAGAATCAGGATGTTTTTCAATTTGGAGCGATCATAAATGCTTTCAATCAGTAATTAAGAAAGGTCAATTTCCGGTAAACAAATAGTAGGATTCTTTTGAAATAGTTAAATTGAATGTTTTTTTTATTTACAAAGAGTATCTCAACAGGCCAGGAATGATCAGGTGTATTTGAAATGGCCATAAACTGCAACGAGGTAAGTGTTTGGATGGCATTCAAAGTTCTTTTGTGCAAACTGATATTAGCCCAGTCGTGGAACTCAATTGTTATCTGCTCTACTAAAGAAATATTATCCAATGTAAAAGATTCTATCAAATCCAATTCTGAGCCTTCTATGTCGACTTTTAAAAGGCTAATTTTTTTATCTGTCAATTTTAGATTTTTAATAAGGAGTTCCCATGTAATCCCTTCAACAAGATATTCTCCTTTATTTGTCCAATTAGATTGAAAATCTTTAATTAAAGAACTGGCCTCATCATTATTGCTTATGAAAAAAGAAACGGGGCCATTATTTTTTGTGATAGCATAATTATATGTAGAAATACCAGTCATATTTATTTCCTTAAACAAAGCAATGTTGGGTTCTACAGCATAGCAACTTGCACTAAATTCTTTAACCATCTCCTGCGAAAACTTAGCTTTATTCGCCCCCAAATCAATTACAATTGACTCATTATTTAGTTTGGGGATATAAATCCAATGCCCACTTATTTGCCTGAACCCAGCTAAATGAAGTATGCTTTGTACTAATTTTATTCTTAATTCCAACACTTTTAATTTACCCCTCATAAATTGTTGAAATTTATAAACTTTTTAATTCTTTTACGGTAGATGTTCCGCAATGAAAAATCTAAAAAAGCAGTTACTCTTCTTGTATTTTTTTTTAATAATCCAAAACAAATACGGCTATAATAAAAATCTTCAAACTGAATCAATATATCCCCTCTTACCATTTGGCTAACATAAGAAAAACGCAAACAGCCTGCCCAATGTACCAATCCTTGTTCAAGCTTCTTATCAATCACATCTTGCAATGCAATATTTAAAAGTTCATTACCCCCAGCCCATATCATAAAGTTTTCTTTACCCAGTTTAATCTTTTGTGCTGCTGCCAATGTGGGCAAAAGATAATTGTAAACAGATTGATCGACCAATGGAAACAATTGACTTTTTTGCCAAAAAGGATACTTGGCAGGGTTAAAAAACTCGGCTAATAAACTCTTGTCTACTGCTCCCAAAGTAAGAAATATTTGACCGGCATTAAAAAAGTAGCCTGGATAATTGTATGAAGGATAGGCTTCCTTAATCGCATCTATGTCAAAGTATATATTTTTTACCCATTCTGCGTTTGGAAAAGCTGTTTCTTCGCTACTCACGACATAATCATTTATTGAAATTAATGGAAGTAACCTTTCCAAAAAGGGTCCGATAAAGACGATATCGGCATCCAGTATTAATATTTTCTTGCCCACCGGTTTTTGGTATAGGTAGTGAAATTTTGCACCGCTCCAGCCTAATTTGGGTAGTCCCAAATCAACCACCAACACATTAAAATATTTTTCCAGATCGCCGGTATTAAAAACGCCATTCCCATTATCTTTAACCAGTTCTATATTAATATCCGGGTAATAATACCGGATACTTGCAATGCAAATTTTTGCAAGGTACACATCCTTTCGATTGCAGCATACCACCACTGTTAAATCACTTAATACCATCAGCTACCTGGTAATTTATTTCTTTAAGTAATTTTTTACTTTCTTTTTCCCAGTTAAGTGATGCCGTTCCGAGTAAAGAAGCCTGTTGCTTGCATCGGTTCAGTTGATCCCGGTTGTAAAAAAGTTCTTTTATGATTGCTGCAAGAGAAGCCGCATCATTGTGCTGATACAAAAAACCTACCTGGGGGTTATCAGATATAAAGCCTTTTTGAGCTGATGTGTCCGAAGCCACTATACAGTTACCGGCCAGTAAATAAGTAAATATCTTATTGGACAAACAAATATCACGGTTCAGGCAATGCGGTATTTCCGCAGCAAGGCCAATATCAAATGCAGCAGCTATCTCAAAAATCTGTTCGGGTATAACCGGCTTAATAAAATGTATCCTGTTTGGCTGGTTGGATCTTTCCAGCAAAGTTTCAACATAAGCGCTGTTACGGACATTGCCGAGTAATGTCAGCGATACATTTTCGGTA
>JANYFI010000153.1 GCA_025362765.1 Ferruginibacter sp.
CCGCTGCATAAGTGTTCACCGTTTTAGGGCCAAGGTATTGATACAAGGAAAACCTGATGCCGCCTTCTATGGTAAATGCGCTGGTAACATTGTATTTATCATTTAGGTACAAGGCGCTTTCCAGGGCCTGTTCTCTTTGCATTTGGTCTGGTTTAACCAGCGAACTTTTGCCATCTGGTGTAAAGTAACCCGGGTGTAGTTTATAGTAAATAGAGTTAATCCCAAAATCAATTGTATGCTGGTTATTTAGGTAATAATTAAAGTGGGTTTTTAAATAATACTGCTGAATATCAAAACCCATTTTGTAGGCACTTAATGGTAATTTACTGCTGGCAATATTGTAACTATACTGGTCGTCGCCGGCTGTAACCACACTGTTTATTTTATTATTGAAAACATGTTTCCACTTAACAGAAAAGTTTTGGTTTCTGTAACCATACGCAGTATCGCTGTTGAGATTGAAACGGTCTTTGCTGTAATAACCGGTAAAATAAATAGTATTCTTTTTATTGACTTCATGCGTTATGGATAGATTGAAATCATAAAACCCTGCCTTGCTATTTTTGTATTGATCGGGCAACAGGTTAAGCAGCCAATTGGCATACGTTGATCTTGCACCCAGGATGAATGAAGTTTTGTCTTTTATCAACGGCCCTTCCAAATTAAAGCGGCTTGTCAACAGTCCAATACCCGCACTGCCGGTAAATTCCTTTTTATTCCCTTCCCTGCCATTGATATTTAATACAGAAGATAAACGTCCCCCGTATTTTGCGGGAATGCTGCTTTTATACAGTTCAACATCTTTCACTACTTCAGGATTAAACGCCGAAAACATTCCAAAAAAATGGGAAGGATTATAAATCGTAGCATCATTAAACAGGATAAGATTCTGATCGGTGGAACCACCCCTTACGTTGAGTCCCGTACTTGCTTCCCCTACCGTTTTTACACCCGGTAAAGTAGTTACCACTCTCAATATGTCGGCTTCTCCAAATATTACAGGCACCTGTTTAATAGTCTTGATATCAATTTTTTGCAGCCCCATTTGGGTACTTCTTACATTGCTCAATTTTTGAGCAGATATCACTACATTTTTTATGGTCAACACAGTACTCTGCATATCAATATTCAACTTTCCGTCATTAAATAGTTGTACCTGGCGCCTGGTGTCCTTCATACCCAGGCTTTGTATGCTAATGATGTGTTTGCCTCTAGGTAACGAAAAGGAAAAGTAGCCATACTGGTCGGTAACAACCGATGGTCCTGATTGGCCCACCTGTAAATAAGCACCCACAACAGGCTCGCCGGTTTTAGCATCCAATACATTGCCTGATATTATTGCTGTCGGTGTACCTGTGCTTACAAATTTATCTCCGATGTCATATAGTTTGTTCTCAAGCGTTGTCCTGATGTCTTCTTTTCCTTTATCCCGTTTGCCCGATTTCTTGCTGGATGATGCATTGACTAAAGTTATTTGATTGTTGCTGCCAACCTGCGGAAAATTTACTGTAATACTTTTTTCCCTGGTTATAAAAACATCCCCCTCACCGGTAATGGCAAATTGAAACGGTGTATTGGTTAACGCCAGCCCCATTGCTTTTGCAAACGGCTGTTGCTGTACATGCAGGCTAATTTTCACACTATCTGTCTGGCTCGTATCGTAGTAAAAATGAAGGTTTGTCTGGCTTTCAAGTGATTGAAACAGCTCCTCCAACCTTATGCTATCGGCATCAACAGTCACCAGCCGCAAAGAATCGGTTTGGGCGAAGCTCTGCCTGCTGGCCGCGAGGATGAATAGCATCATCAATATGATCGAAGCATTTTTTTGCATGTTATTTTATTAGGCTATCGTAATAAGCTACCGTTTTTGAAATCGTGCGTTCCCTGTCACGTTTAAAATTCAGTCCGTTACTGCGCATAAATTCTTTCACTTCCCTTTTCTTATCATTCAAAACAGCAAAAAATGATTTTTTGTGTTTTACAGGATAGTACGTGCCTTCCCTTTTAATATAATAATAATCCTTCTCGTCTACAAAATTTTGCAGGTCAACACCAGTGGAAGTGTTTTGCTGGATCGATTTAATTTCTTTTTTTAAAAGAGAAATTTTACCGTTGTATAAAAGTTGATAGAAGCCACTGCCAACCAGGTTTTTGCTGCTGCTGTCTTTAGTTATTTGAATAAAATTTGTATTAAACAAATGAAAATTTTCAATTTTTGGCTTTAATAACTGTATCCTGTCGGCATAATAATTTACCACCAGCTCATCAGTTATTTCATTGTAGCGCATGAGTACACTGTCATACTGCACTCCATCATACAATACAGTACCGCGTGTTACATCAGGCATATTAAAATAAGGATCTCCATCTTGAAATTTGAAAGGGTATTCATTATAGCTGCCTCCATTATACAACCCTTTTTGATCGCCAAAAGCCTGGTGATATACAGCGCTGGCTTGATGTAAAGCCTGTTGATAAAAACTATTGAGTGAATCTGTTTGTTGCCCCAACACAGATTGTGCAGAAAAAATAAATAACCATAAGACAGGAAGACAACCAGTGAATCGTTTTTTAAATTTCATACATGTTAAACCTGGTAAAAGAAGTTAGTTTATCGTTTGACTCTAAAATTAACTGAATAATTTGTAAAGTATTACAATGGCAGTAAATATATCTCAGCCATATTTTACAATTACAATTATCCCGGCAGTATCCTTTACCCGGTTGACAAATTTGCCTAATAGATACCTGTTAATGAATAGGTATTTGGATTGTATTACCGGGTGACTTTGTGTAATTAAACCCATAGCAGCATGTAGAATATTTTAAATTAGCCGGCACTAAAAAAATAATCGGGTTTTAAACTCCTTATAGTGTAGGTTATAACTTATACCGGATACCTATAGCAAGGCTTAGGTTGTTGGGATAAGTTTTAACATCGGCACCACGGGTACTTGAATTGAGGGCAAAATTATAAGATGGCATAAAACTTAACGCAATACTGCGACTAATGGCATATGATAAACCAACGCCAATATTACCACTGAAGTAGTTGCTTTTTAATCCATTTATTTTATTGCTCATGCTTGCTTCTTTGTTGCTTCCACTGCCTATTTCTGTAGCTATCCTTCCTTTCGTTAAGATATTTAATGCGGTACCTGCCGTGGCAAATAAATCTATTTTAGTGAAATAGTAATGGTATTTTACCGCCAATGGAACAGAAAAATATTGCAGGGTATTAGTAGTTTCAAAAGCCTTAAGACTATCGCCAACAACGGGGTTGGTTGCCGTTTTGGAAGATAGGTAAGTATAACCCGAAGAACAATTAAAACGATATTTAACTTCCCCGTTATTGTCTTTGCCGGCATAAATTGTTTTGGGATTAATATGGATAGATTTAGACGTTAGTTCTATACCGGATTGAATACTCCACCGTTTATTTAAATTGTAATCAATTAGTAATCCGGCAGTATAGGAAGATTGCCGCTGCTCCCCATTCCTGATATCGTCTTTGTCATCATGATCAACCGGTGGCGGAATACCTGCGGGCGTCCGTTCATGATGCTCATCGTCCTTTAACATGTTAGATGAAATATTGGGTGCGAAGAATAAGGTGGCGGAAACGGCTCCGCGGTTTTTCACTGGTATTTTTCGGGCTGCTTTACCCATAAGGGTAACTCCTGAAGGTAAAAAAGCCGGACCTTCTGTAATTTTCTTACCGGTGTTTATTTGCGCAACCTGAATCATTTGCAGGTAGATGATTGGTAACTGCACCAGTTTGTTGCCTGTTTTTTTAATTGACTCATCCGTAAACAGCGGGTCATTTTTTTCATTGCCACTTTCGGTTGCATCTGTGTTGGTTTGTTGCTTTAATTCATCTGTCCCTCCATTTATAACAGCCATTTTGTGTGTCCGTTTATTAATCAAAATATTTCTATTGCCGACACCGGTATTCAATGCTTCATCATATTTTGTTACGCTATTGTTTTTTTCATTGTTGTTTGATGCTGCTGAAATAGTATTTTTCCTGTTGTACCCGCTGATTGTATTTGGTATACTGCTACTATTTTTTTCGGTTAAGCTGCCCGCATCAAAAGGCTCGTCCTTATTTGCAACATTATTATTCCTGGCAATAAGAATGGTATCATTTTCATTCAGGTTATTTTTTATAACCGGTTTAGTAACTCCTGTCGTGGTACTATTTTCATTGCTTTTTATTGGTGCCTGTAATGAAGTTGATGTATTTGTATCACTACGTAAAGTATTTACTTTTATTAACCTGTTATTGTCCGTGTTAATTTGGTTCCTAATTTTTGTCCAGTGATTTAAAGTGTAGGCACCAAAGCCAAGCAACAGCAACAGTAACCCTACTGCAATTCTTTTAAGCTGAAGGTATTTTTTGTTGATATCAACCACCTTATTTTTATCAAGGCGTTTGTCAATGGCGTCCCAAACGCTATCGGGAGGACCTTCCTTGTGATCCTCCAATGGAACTTTAAAAAGGCTATCTATGTTGTGTGAATTTTTTTTCATAAATAGTTAATGTTTTTTTTGGCAACCTGTAAACTATTGGCAACTGATTTTTGCAAAATAACCCTGGCATCATATAAATTAGATTTAGAAGTACCTTCAGAGATACCCAGTTGTTGGGCAATTTCGCGGTGCTTCATGCCTTCAAAAACATACATATTAAAAACGAGGCGATAGCCGGCCGGTAATTGTTGTACCATACTAATTAATTCCTTTGTACTTATTTGCGCCATAATCGTTTCCGTCTCCGCAATGTCATGCTGGCCAGATTCAAGACTTGTTACGGCGTGCAAACGGGCATTGGTGCGGTATTTCTGTAACGCACAATTCACCATTATTCTCCTGATCCATCCTTCAAATGATCCCGCAAAATTAAACTGTCGTAAATGTGTAAAGACTTTTATAAATCCTTCCTGCAATATTTCTTCTGCTTCTTCCCTATTTTTTGCGTAGCGGAGGCAAACTGAAAACATTACGGGCGCATACAAGTTGTACAACCTGTTCTGGTCATAGCGATTTCCTTTAATACATCCTTGTATCAATTGGTCAGTTTCAGGCACTAATGATTGCTTCTTTAACATACAGATGCTGAGGTGCCGAAAATAGTTGGCTGCGCAAAATAATTTGATGCATTTTTTAGAAAATGCAGAATAGCCTGCAAAAGTACCACGGTTTTTTGTTAAGGAATAGTTTATGGCAAGTGGTTAATCAGCACCATATTTCCCGTACCTGACAAATTTCTGGCGGAGTGGTATTTTATTTTTACCATTATTTGCCTGGCAGGCAGATTAAACCCACGAAAACAGAACAATATTTTCTTTTTCAGTCAATCTACTTAAATTCTTACGTTTTGATTAATGTGCGTTAGTTCGGTTTGTACGCATCGTCTAAGTACATAGATTTATTGAAGAGGTAATATTTACCATCTTTATTATTGCGCCAATAACGGTGGCCCTGCAAATCGTAATAGTACCTGCCGTCAACTGTTTTTTTAGCGCCCAGGTCATTTACAGTAATTACCTTGGGTAGCGGTTCCCTAACTTTTCTTTTAACCACTGTTTTTACTGCAGCCGTAGAATCTTTATTAGCAACGGATGTACCAGTTGGTACCGGATGAACCTTTTTACTGCAACTAACCAGCGTACAAAAAGCGATCAAAAAAATTGCCAGGTAGTATTTTATTTTCATATTTTTTTTATTCTCCCCTTCAACAACTCTACCAAAAAATGTTAACGTTTAAAAATCCTTCTGGCAACCGTTTCAGGGTTGTAAAGTAAAAAAATAATCCATGCGCTAACCAAACTGATTTTCTTCACAGCCATCAGGTGAATTTATAGGATTTTATCAATAATAAGATTGATAATTTCTATTGCAATCAAAACGATTACTATCAGTTCCAGGGTATTGCTGTGCGAATGCTGGTTAATATCTTTTAGTATTTCCAGGTTATCTCTTACCGTATTTAAATTATCCTGCAAACTGCTGTGTCGTAATTTTATATCCAGTTCCCTGCTCAGGTCATTGTTGATCTGGTTCAGGTATTCATCGTTCCAGGTAAGGTTGGGACTATCGAAAATGTAAATATTTTGTGTGATTTTATTTTTAAGATTCAGCAGCCTCCCAATGTATTTTAACAGCGATTTTCCCTTGATAGAAAACTTCCCTTTTTCTTCCAGTTCCATGGTGAACTGAAAAGTTTGATGCAGCAGTATATTCGATTGCTCAATATAATAATCCAGCGCAACGGATTGTGCTATGTTAAGCATAATAATTTTTGCAATGTCTATAGTCAGCGCTTTTATAATCAGGCGGTCAAAGATAACTTTATACGAAACGTCGGGATTAATCTCTACGTCAAAATTTTCTCTTTTCAGTTCGTCGCTTCCCAGTTTTAAAATGGTACGCACGGAGTTAATGATATTGGTTTGCATGCTGTAATCAACTCCAAAAAAAACGATGCTTCCATAATCAAAAATACCGATGTAAGTATACTCTTCCACATTATACATTAACTCAGTAGGGTCGGCATAAATACAGTTAAAGGCCAGGTTATTTTTCAACTCTTTTAAATCAAGCCTGTCGCCGAGATGATAGCCGGTAATTGTTTTTTTCATACTGATAAACTATTTACGGTTGGTGCTTAATTAATCTTTAACAGGTAAATATACACTGCCGCATTGTGATGGTAAATAAACAATTTTACGGCAGCAATACAAGTTTCGCATACAGTTTTTCCAGCTTATTGATAGCGACTGGCAACACTGGTTCAAAACCACCCCGATGAACAAAGAATAAGTCCGTATACTTTCCTACGCCGGGCGCGAGTTCCGCAACCTTTTTTGCAATATAGATCGATGACGCT
>JANYFI010000121.1 GCA_025362765.1 Ferruginibacter sp.
GAACTCCACCACCCATATTGTTTACATCAACGCCGGCAATCTTGTTCTGCAAAGCCTGGCCAACGTTTATAATAGGTTTATCCAACAACCTCTTGGAACTAATGTTTGATACAGCACCTGTAACATCTTTTTTTCTGGCAGTACCGTATCCAATAACCACCACTTCATTCATACCTGATACTTCCTCTTCGAGGGTAATATTAATGTCGGTTTGCTTACCTACCGTTATTCTTTTCTTTTGATATCCAATGTTGGAAATTTCAAGGACTATGCCCTTATTGTCAGGCGCATTCAGTGTAAAACGACCATCTGCGTCAGTAGTAGTTCCTGCATTGGTTCCCACCACCAATACTGAAACGTTCTGCAGAGGTTCTCCCTTTTGGTTGACCACTCTTCCCTTTATTTCAACAGGCGGAGGTAAAGCCATAGCGTTATTTAATGAGGAGATAGCCTGTGCAACTATTACTTTGGGTTGAATTACGATTGTATTTTGAACAATCGTATAAGTAAGGGGCTGATCTTTCAAACAAATGTGCAGCGCCTCATCCAGCGTGGCATTTTTTATAGTTACGTCAATAAGATTGGTTTCGTTTATCAGGTCTTTATCAAAGAAAAACAAAAATGCTGTCTGTTTTTCAATTGACTTAAAGATTTCTGATAAAGAAACATTTTTTTTGACTATGGTAACTTTTTGTGCATAGCCATTTGCACTAACCTGAAATGTAAAAAATAACAGTAATGGAATCGTTAATTTCATAATCATCAACATTTTGGCCCGTACGGCTTTCATGCCATTTTTGCTTTGGCAAGCGACAGTTAAAATCATAATTTTGATTTAGTTTTGGTTAAGAAAATTGTTTGAGTGACAGTTTTTACAGCCATAATCCGCCAGCAATGCAACGAACATTGCTGGCTTTTTTGCCATTAATACTAACTTATTAAAAGGATGCATTCATTATAATCCTATCCTGTTAATTATCTTTCAATTGTTGTTGGTTATTTATTGTGTTAATCAGGCAGTTGTTTATTGCACTATAATTTTTTTGCCTACTACCGAAAACTTAATGTTACTCAATGCCAGTATCCTCAATACTTCCGATAATGCTACGTTCCGGCTTATTTTTCCTACAAACCGATGTTTAGGCACTTTACCCGAATACAAAATTTCGACATCATACCAGCGGCCGATTGCCCGCATAATTGTAGTGATATCTGCTCCGTCAAATTGAAAAAGTCCGTTCTTCCAGGCTGTTACCTCCGTTAAATCAACAGTACCTGTTTTAATTTTATCCTCTTTATTACTACTAACGACTGCCTGCTGTCCTGGCTTCAATAAGCCTGACGATTTACCATTATTTATTTCTACACACCCTTCCAGCAAGGTTGTTTTTATCGCTGCTTCGTCGTCATATGCATTCACATTAAAGTGGGTTCCCAATACCGCTATCTTCACTGCTCCAACATTTACTTTAAACGGTTTTTCTTTATTTTTTGCCACTTCAAAATAAGCTTCACCGGTTAAGGTTACTTCCCGAAGTTTTCCTGAAAATGCTGTAGGGAAGCGGATAGAAGAAGCGGCATTTAGCCAAACCTTGCTTCCATCTGATAATATTACCTGATATTGTCCTCCCCTTGGTGTGGAAAGTGTATTGTAAGAAATTTGTCCATCCGCATTAAAAGACGAAGGCGCTTTATATATCAATAAGCCCTCCTTTTTTTGTATACTATTATTTCCCTGCTTTGCAAGCAATCCGTTTTGCATACTGTCCAATACAATCGCTTTACCATCCGAAGTTATAAGCATCGCCCGGTTACTACCAGGTACAATCGCAGAGGGCGCTTTTTCTACCATAGCTTCCCTCGCTCGTCCAATTCCGTTTCCTGCGATAGCTTTCTTTTTTTCAAAAATAAAATAGGCGCCGACAAGTAAAATCAACACAGCCGCAGCCATACGCAGCCAAAGTGAAAAAATATTTTTGCTATTTTTTTTCGGAATAACCAAATCGTTATCTTTTTTTAAAATACGCTCTAAAATACTTACGGCAGATTTGTTTGACAATTGCTTTTCCGCAGACATATTCTGCATTAAAAGGCTAAGTACGTCCTGAACCAGCTCCTCGTTTTCGGGGTTGGCGAGTATCGCCATCAATTCCGCCTCCTCCTGCCCATTGCAATTATCTTTTATATAGCAATCCAATAAGTATTCTAAACGAAACTCCGGCATAAATTAAATTGATTGTTACAAATCCATTTGGACAAGCTTCCCTTTGTAAGAGTAGTATATGAATAGTGTTGGGTGGGTGGGGTGGGTTTTTTTTTACCCTTTTTATCAGTTTATTTTAAGCTGCATAAAAATAACATCAGCAGGCTTAAATGCAGCATACAAAAAGAACGGATATTTTTCATGGCCTGGGCCAGGTGAAACTTTACAGTTTCAGGCTGTAAGTTAAGCTGGAAGGCAACTTCATTGCGTTTTAACCCGTGATCTCTGATGAGTGTGTACACTTCCCGCTGCTGGTTGGGTAGTCTTGCAATTGCTTTTTGTAACAATAAGCTATATTCCTTTTCCAATACAAGATCAGCAGTGTTTTTGTCGGCTAATAAATGATCGCCAACCGGTGTTAAAGTAGTTTTATAATTCTGGGCCGTTTGCTTTAAAACCTGGTAAACATGGTTTCGCGTTATAACAAAAAGATAGGCATTGAAATTTTGGATATCAGTTAAATTAGCCCGCATGAGCCATATCTTTAAAAATACGTCCTGTACAATTTCTTCCGACAGCTCAACCGATTTTGCAAAAGTAAACGCTATAGTATAAATAGCATCTCTGTGAATAGTAAACAATTTTTTGAAGGCATTTTCATCACCTTCTGAAATTTGTTTCAACAATGCATGATCGCATTCCAGTTTCATTGGACTTCTTAATTCAGTTAGTAATATGGCAAATCAATTTTGATGCTAAAAGTAATGAATATTCAATACAATCTTAACAATATTCAATAATAAACTTACTATTTTTTACTGGCGAAATAACCTCACATCTCCTTCATGAAATGTACAGCTCATTTATATCATTCTAGTATAAGCACTACAACTTCAATAGCACCTCGGCTGGTAGTTAATAGTCTGCGAATGCTGTACCTTTTTTAATTGAAGCATCCCGGCAAAACATTGGCATGCACAATTGATCTGGCTACTTCTTGTTGGTTTCGCTTATCAAAGCTTAATAAATATTTTTCTTTTGTATAACCACCAGGCCGGGATAAAATTTATGCTCACAAAAAGCAACGCATATATCAAACTGGCCAGCCTTGGATCCGCACCGGCATTGCTCAATTCCTTCACAAATTTTTCGTTCAATGCTGATCCGCCAAATTTTGCCACATAAAAAAATAACGCCCATACATCCGCCAAAAAATAAATAGTAATGGCGTTGGCACCAAAAATAATCCCAGGCAATGTTCCTTTTGTTTTTCCTTTTATATCGACTATAAAATAAAAAGCACCAAATAACAATGATGCAAATCCGGAGGTGACCAGTACAAAGGAACTGGTCCACAGGTTTTCATTTACCGGAAAAATTAATCCCCAAAAATAGCCTGCAAGCGCAAGAAAAACCCCTGCTGTCATCAGCCAGTTCACTTTCTCATTCGGGCTTTTATCGCTTAGCATTAATTTTCCGGCAAGCATCCCCGTTATACACGAAACAATGGAAGTTATTGTTGTTAAAATACTTTCCGGATCCCAGTTGCCCCGCCACATTATACCCGGTAAAAAATGATTGTCAACCCATGCAACAATGTTTACTCCCGGCTGCAGCATAACTTTTCCATATGCCGGCAGGGGAATACAGGTAAGTGCCAGCCAGTACACAACCAATGTAATGCCGGCAATCCAGGCCTGCTGTTTCCAATTAGTGTTTAGGTACAGGATAGCAGAAATAAAAAAAACAACCGCTATCCGTTGCAAAGTTCCTGTCCATCGTATGTGGTGAAAATCAAAAGCTGGCATCAG
>JANYFI010000130.1 GCA_025362765.1 Ferruginibacter sp.
CAGCGGTTTATGTATTTTCTTCTAAAAAAATATTAATCCGTAATTATCTAAAGTTCATTGGAATTTCAATTGCCAGCAATTCCGCATCATCGGTAGTCGTCACTGTAAAGCTATCCGTTCCTTCGATACCCAAGGCATCTCTGTTGCCTAACAACGTTTCCCCAACTTTTACATTACCTGAAATCACTACAAGAAAAACCCCATTCCCACTGAATTTGTTTGTATAAGAAATTGATTTACCAGCTTGTACTGAACTGAGTGCGAAGCGGGCATCCTGGTTAATCCACAACGCATTGTCATCTTTATCAGGACTTACTACATACTGCCATTGGTTAATTCTATCACTCACATTAAAACTTCGTTGATCGTAACGTGGTTTAATATTTCTTTCCTTTGGAAAAAGCCATACCTGGAATAAGGTAGCGGGGTCCGTTGCCGAAGCGTTTGCTTCTGAATGCTGAACTCCCGTACCGGCGCTCATAATCTGTACATCACCCGCTTTTATAATGCCTTCCCCACCGGTGCTGTCTTTATGCTTCAATGCCCCGGTAAACGGAATGGTAACTATTTCCATATTTTCATGTGGATGCGTTGGGAAAGCCCCGCCGCCTGCGATATAATCATCATTAAGTACTCTTAAAGCACCAAAATGAATCTTGCTTGAATTACTGTGTTGTCCAAAACTAAAATAATGACTGGGCTTCAACCAGCCATAATCCGCCGTATCCCTGTCTGCTGCTTTATGCAATGTTGTTGTCATAATTGTAAATTTTTAAATTTTCAATGTTCAAACATCAAAATTAATACCATTGTTATTTACTGTCAAAATAGCAAAAAAATAGCCCCTTTTACCGGGGCGTTCACTAGTTAAAACTGGTCATTTCGTTATAATCCAATGGAATGCTGGTGTCGTCTTCCCGGTTTTCATTGTACTCAACCAGGAAATTATTCCTTCCTTCTCCTGTTACAATAATCAAATATTTTTGTTGCGACAATTCCAACAAACTCAAAAAGAGAAATAGCGCATGAATGCGATCCTGGCATACTTCAAATATTTTTTCGAAAGAAGCATTCTTTGCCTTTCGGCAGGTTGTAAGCATATAATCTCGGCTTTCTTCCATGGTGTAGTTGTATTGTACTACTGTATGCACCGGCCGATTATTTTTTTCATGCAATCGCTGCACTACTTTTTCAAAAGCTTTCATCAACTTAAAAAGGGTAACCGCCTGTATTTCTGTCCCTTCTCCAGCCTCCTCCCCAATCTGTGACAATTCCCGCTGCAAATTACCCCGCCTTACCATCAGCATACGGGTTTCTTCCAGTTCGGCCATTTTTGAAGAGGCCTCCTTAAACCGCTTATATTCCAGTATTTTATTGATCAATTCCTGCCTTGGATCTATCTCATTGCCCTGCTCATCTATTTCCTTGCGGGGAATCAGCATTTTCGCTTTGATACGCATCAGGGTACTTATGAACAAAATGAACTCGCTGCTTAATTCAATGTTCAGCTTTTCAGTTTGATGGATAAAATCTAAAAAGTCATTGGTAATTTTTGTAATAGGTATATTATAGATATCCAATTCATCTCTTTCAATAAAAAAAAGCAGTAAATCGAAAGGGCCTTCAAACTGATCCAGCTTTATCTGGTAGGTACTATTTGTCAAAATAATATATTAAATAATAAGAAAATTCTCCGGTATATGCCGGAGGGCAAATGTATAAATAAGTTAAGAGAGAATTACAAATTAAGCGCAAAACCAATACCTAAAGTGGATAATATCTGCAAACCTATTACCTGTGTTGGCGTAACCGGGATTTTAACATTATCATCGTACAACATGCCTAAACAATACCTTAGCTGGATAACTCTATTTACTTTAAGTTCAAACTGATTTATCTAGAACAGGCTAACATTCGCAGGTTTATTAAGGTAGTTACTGTATAAATCAATTTAAAGGCGCATACTGAGCAAGAGCTGTATTAAAAAATATAACAAGAAGGCGATCATCACAAAAGACTTAATGTAACATAAATTTCAGGGTGCAAAAATGGCTGGTGCAAAAACTAAGCATCAGCCATATAGTAGCGCAAAAACCTGCAATTGTATACAGCTTCCTGTTTAAAACCTAAAATTTATAATTGAAACCAATACCAATACCATATTGTGATTGTAATTGTGATACCTCTAAATCATTGTAACGAAAGTTAAAACTAAGGGTCGCAGCAATGTATTTATTTACAGTGAAGGCAACTAGATTGTTCCAGTTTAGTACCATATTTCCCGGGTTTTTCAGATAATTTGAATACACGTCTGCATTAGTTGTGTAAAGAATATTCTTACTCAAATTATATGTAAAACTTGCCCTTACATAAGCTCCCAAATCAAAAGCGGTCGTTTTACCCGCATCCACTCCATACAAGCTAATATCTCTTGTACCTGCAGTTAACTTGGTGGTAAGATTTGCCATCAACGGCGATATCAATATATTGAAATGATCATTGGGTTTGTACAGTAAAGCAGGACCAAGCTTAATATAACCAGGTGTCATAAACCGCTCAAACTGACTTTCTAAACTAAAAAAACCGGCATAGCTCCATTCTTTACTAAATTCCTTTCCATAAATGGAACTAAAATTTAGATAATCATCGCTTTTGGCAAAGGGAACTTTACTGGATGTTGCAGGGCTGCTGCCGGTTGCCGGCACGAATACAGATGAACTGGCACCCGCATATCTTCCGTTGATGGAATTCAGCCAATTTATTTTACCTTTTTTGAGGTTAAAATTATACGAGATAATTCCCTTTATTCCGAAAAAGGCGGTGTTTCCCCCACCCTTCACCTGTGTCCAGGAATTGTTTTGACCGAGGTCGGTTAAGCTAATATTAATTGTCCCTCCTTTAACCCATCCGTCTTTTATTGTGGTATCAGTATTATTTTTGGATACACTTGTTATTGCCCCGCTGGCATTAGTTGACAGATTTGCATTTGTTCCAGACTGTGCAGACACTACACTTACACTGATTAAGGATAGTGCACCGAAATAAATTACTTTTTTCATTCGTTTTCTTTTAGTTAAAAAATATCGTACCCACATTCATACAACTTTCGTACGAAAAAGTTGTATGCTAAAAAAAAGGCTGTGTCACAAATATCTCTATGCTTTTAAGGATCACCATGATAAAAATATACCCAGGTTAGTCTATATAAAGCAGTCGTATATAAATGAAACAGCCTTCTGTTGGAAAGAAAATATTATTTTTTTAACTCATCCCTTATTTCCATCAACAACTTGTCGGTAGAAGAGGGCCCCGCTGGAGGTGCTGCCACTTCTTCTTTTGGTTTTACAGCATTCGCAGCTTTTATAATCGAGAAGAGTACCAGTGCAATCAC
>JANYFI010000162.1 GCA_025362765.1 Ferruginibacter sp.
AAGCGGTGTTTGCACTTAAATAAAGAAGGCGTGAGCCGATCACTTTGCAGTATTTTACATATCAATAAAACTACATCACGGGAAGAGTAACCTTTTACAGAAATATAACACCAAAATTTTTCATTACTTTACAAATACCTAACGATAAAAACCAAATCTTATACAATGAATGTCAAAATAGATACCAAAGAGAAATTTACGGTTATAACGCCGGATGAAGCAAAGCTTTCTGCAATTATGACAGACAGTCTTCAGGAAATGTTGCTTCCTTATCAGCAAAAAGACATTCCACACCTGATTTTAAATATGCAATACGTTCAGGAAACAGATGAAAAAAGTGGAGAAATACTGGCCAGTTGCCAGCAGCAGTTTTATGATAATAATTGTTCCTTTGTTATTTGCTGTCTTCAACCTGGTGTAGAAGCATTACTAGATAAGACTGAACTACTTGAACTGCTAAATGTAACGCCCACCGAAAGCGAAGCCTGGGACATTGTACAAATGGAAGAAATTGAACGGGAATTATTGGATGACGAATAGCAATTTGTGGCGAATGATTTTTTTGTGTGGCAGCTATATATTAAATTTATTTTTTTATACCAGATTTTAACCCTTATTAAACGATGTTGGCAATCACCATTCTCGGTAACAATTCAGCCATTCCTGCATGGGATAGAAATCCCACGGCACAAATACTTCAGTCGCTGGAGGAGTGTTACCTTATTGATTGTGGCGAGGGAACCCAAACACAAATGGCGAAATATAAAATCCGCCGAAGCAGGATCAACCATATTTTTATTTCTCATTTACATGGCGATCATTATTTTGGACTGATTGGATTATTAACCAGCATGAGTTTACTAAGCCGTACACAGGATCTGCATTTGCATGCTCCCGCCGCGTTGCAACAAATCATCGACTTACAATTATCCGTTGCAGCAGTAAAGCTTTCCTATCAATTGTATTTTCATCCCATCACTGCCAATGAAATTATTGTGGATGATGCTAAAATTATAGTGGAAAGCTTTGCCGTAAAACACCGCATTGAATGCTGGGGTTTTTTATTTACAGAAAAGAAAAATCCAAGAAAGATAGACAAAGGCAGGATAAAGGCTTATGAAATACCCACTTCATTTTACGAGAAACTGCAAAAAGGCGAAGATTATGTCACAAAAAAAGGCACCATTATTCCTAATGCTGAAGTAACCATTGATGCGCCAAAACCCAAAAAATACGCTTATTGCGCCGATACCATTTATGATGAAACACTGGTAGAAAAAATAAAAGATGTAGACCTGCTTTACCACGAAACAACTTACCTGAAAGACCTGCACGCCCGTGCTGCGGAGCGTTTTCACAGCACTACCATACAGGCGGCGGGTATAGCAAATAAAGGAAATGTAAAGAAACTCATCATCGGGCACTTCTCTTCAAAATACGAAGTATTGGATGAATTTTTAACAGAAGCAAGTGAAGTTTTTAAAAACACAGAACTGGCTTTGCAAGGAGTTAGTTACCGGATTTAAACAGTTAACAGACAGGCAATGACAAAATCACTTTTCCAGCTACCAGCCGACTGTTAAAATCATCCTCCATCAACCATTTATAAAATGCTGCAAACCATTTAAGTTGCTCTTAAAACAGCTGTAAGGCGGCCAAATACCAACAGGTACAATCGCTTGTAGGTTTTGATCACATGGCAGGCAATCGTTTTAAAGGCTATTGGGCACAGTAAGCTTTAACCTTTTGCTGAACACCTGCACTGAGTGGTGTTACGGGCAACCTTACTATATTTTTAATAAGCCCCATTTCATACAAAAACGCTTTCACGCCGGCGGGATTGTTTTCCGTAAATAATAAGTTATACACCTCCAGCAAGGGATCGTTTAATTTTTTAGCAGCCTCAAAATCAAAGGCAAGGCCAGCCCTCACCATGTCAGAAAATTGTTTTGGAAAACAATTCGCAGCCACGCTGATTACGCCATCAATGCCACAAGCCAGTTCAGGTAATACCAAATCATCATCGCCACTCACCACTAAAAAATCAGCAGGGCGATCTTTTAAAATCTGTATGCACTGGCTAATATTGTTTCCGGCTTCCTTAATACCTGCCACGTTGGCCACTTCGTGCGCCAAACGCAGGGTAGTAGCAGCTTCCATGTTACGACCGGTACGGCCAGGTACATTGTATAATATGATGGGTTTGGGAGACGCTTCAGCAATTGATTTATAATGCTGAAAAATTCCTTCCTGGGATGGTTTGTTATAATAAGGGCAAGCACTTAATACCGCTACCGCTTTGTCCAGCGGATACTGTTGCACCTGTTCAACCACTTCCTTTGTATTGTTGCCACCTATACCTATAACAACAGGTACACGGCCATTTATCTTTTCAAAAGTAAAATTGATAATATCAAGCTTTTCCTGTTTATCCAGCGTGGGTGTTTCACCAGTAGTGCCTAACGTAACAATATACTCTACGCCATTACCTATGATAAAATCAAGCACTTTTTCCAGTGCTATAAAATCCACTGATTCATTTTCATTAAACGGCGTTACAATTGCTGCGCCGGTACCTTTTAACTGCTCCCTGATATTCATTACTACAATAATTTTTGGTGAAGGTATTATTATGCGGCGAAATTGTAAAAAACAAAAATCTCCCTGCGGTACAGGGAGATTAATTATACAAAGATTTTACTCTTTTAAAAGCTATTTAAAAGCAAGCATGGAACTATTAGCCCTATTTAAAATTTTTGAATGACTTAGGTAGTTGTTATCAGGACTAAAAATAAACAAACAGGTGCCATTTTTTATCACATCAATAATAGCTTTGTGTAAACGTTCAGGTAACGCCGGGCAACCCCAGCTACGTCCGATAAATCCTTGTGAGCGTATAAAACTTTCGTCTACATATTCAGCGCCATGAATAACAATGGATCTTTTATTTGCATTATCATTGATGCCTTTCTCCAACCCCTGCAATTTTAGAGAATATCCGTTGCCACCAATATACGTTCCCTGCGTTTCATAAAACCCAAGGCTGCTTTTATTACTTTCCGGTTTATTTGAAAACTGGTTGGCGAACTCCCTGCCGGACTGCATACCATGCGCCACATACGTATTAAACAACAATTTACAGTTGGCAATGTCTATTACAAACAGTCTTTTTTCAGACGATGGTTTGCTAAAATCAATGATAGAAATAATATTGTCATTGGCCACCTCTCCTACTGATTTCATCACATTAAAACCTTTCATGGCGTAATCATAAGCCTGACGGGCCAAACCAAGCGATCCTAAACGCAGACTATCGTACAAATTCCTTTTTTCAACTGGCATATTTACACAATTCAACAGGGAGGAATCCATTACAACTACCGGGTATACTGTTCCATTTTTGCTAATAAAACCAGTAAATGCTTTTGTTTTTGCAAACGCAAAAGGCATGTGTAAAATAAAGATAAACAGTGATGAAATAAAGAGGTAAACTTTTTTGAAAGCAATTTTTTTCATATTCAGGATGGATTTTAAAAAAATCTTAAAGCTGTCTGCAAATATCGTGCTTGCAAACTTTTATCATTTGTTAAAGATGAAATGCCTATATATTGGATTTAATGTATTAATAATAATAATAAATAGTACGCCTACAACTTAAAAAACTTATAATTAGGTAGTTAGATGGCTTTCATCTTTTTATTGCTAAAGTTTTTCAGTAGTAAGGAGGATACGAAAAAGGTAACGTTGTTAAAAAAAGATTATTATGGTTTGTGGATAAGTAACAGCCGAAGTATCTCGCCAGAATGCCTGCGTTAAATTATTTGACGATAGATTGCAGAGAAGATGCGGCAGCTTCATCTAAAAACCAATCTATTGTGCCATTTACCGGAGTAATCATTTGACCCGGGTATTGTTCGACATTTTTGTCGTTTTCGATAACGTTTTTTACTGCGGCGGCTTTAGATAGGCCGTATACCAAAAAAGCGATATGATGGGCCTGGTTAATTAATGGAGCGGTAAAACTGATGCGGTAAATTTTTTGATCGTTTAAAAAAACCGCTTTAACTGCTGACGTTTGATCCTGCAAAATGGACGTGTGCGGAAACAATGAAGCGGTATGTGCATTGTCACCCAACCCAAGTAATACGAGGTCGAATTTCATTTCCGCGCCGGCGAAAAAATTACGGATAGTAGCAGTGTAATCAATGGCCGCTTCTTCAGGTTGCAAGGAAGTATTGACCGCAAAAATATTTTTTGTAACGATATCCAAAGGAGCAAATAATGCTTTTTTTGCCATCAGGTAATTGCTATCTGGATCCGTTAGCGGCACGTATCTTTCATCCCCAAAAAAGAAAAACACTTTTTCCCATTGTACCTGGTTTTTATAAGCAGGTGAACTAAGCAGTTCATATAATCTTTTTGGCGAGCTGCCGCCGGATAAGGCAACTGAAAATTGTCCTTTTTTATTAATGGTATCTTTGGCAACTGTCACAAAATATGTCGCCAGTTTTTCCAGCACTACTATTTCTGTTTTAAATATATTAATTTTCATTGTAACTATTTTTTTCCGTTCAAGGGTAGTGTAAACCAATGAAACCCATCTCTTGCAATCAGCGCTTCCGCCAGTTCAGGTCCCCAACTATCGGCAGAATAATTTGGGAAATTTAAACTGAGGCGTCCTTCCCAGGAAGATAAAATAGGCATCAGCAGATCCCAGGCAACTTCCACCTGGTCGCCCCGCATAAACAAGGTTTGATCTCCTGCCATAACATCTAACAACAATGTCTCATACGCTTCAGGTGCCTGGCTGGTATAAGTTCCTTTATAGTCAAATACCATGTCAACTGTGTTAAGCGCCATTTCAAGCCCCGGTCGTTTTGCCTGTACCTGCAGGCGAATGCTCATTTCTGGTTGTATGCTGATAATAAGCCGGTTTTGTTGCCAGCTTTCACTTACCTCCGACGGAAATATCTGGTGCGGCACATCCCTGAATTGTATGCTGATGACTGAAGCAGACTGGTGCATGCGCTTGCCGGTACGCACATAAAAAGGCACTCCCTTCCAACGCCAGTTATCTACAAAAAACTTGATAGCGGCAAATGTTTCGGTATTGGATTCCGGGTTTACTTTTGGTTCCTGCCTGTAGCCCGGCACTTCCTTCCCTTCCATCCAGCCATCTGAATACTGTCCTCTTACAGTAGACATCCGTACGTCTTCCGGACCAAATTTCCGCATAGCGTTTAACACATCCACTTTTCTGTTACGCACCTCATCCGCACTAAAATTATTCGGTGATTCCATGGCTACCAAACAAAGCAACTGCAGTAAATGATTCTGAATCATGTCACGCAATGCACCCGACTTGTCGTAATAATCGCCGCGTTCCTCTACACCCAATTGCTCGGTAACCGAAATCTGCACATGCTCAATATAGTTCCTGTTCCAGATAGGCTCCAACAAGGCATTGGCAAAGCGAAAGGCCATTATATTCTGCACGGTTTCTTTGCCGAGATAATGATCGA
>JANYFI010000170.1 GCA_025362765.1 Ferruginibacter sp.
GCTGCAATTTTAGAACACATGCGGCCAACGGTTTGATTAGTACCATCTATTACATACCAGTTGTGTGTAACGGTAGCCTCGTTCGCATGTTTGGTGGTGAAATGTAGTTTACTCATTTTGTATTTATTTTTAAGTGATGCCTTCGCTATCCCGAAGGGCTTTTTTAATGGACGGCGAAGGTAGGAGGAGATATTTTAATTTCCTATTAATTGAGCAATTATTTTAATCGAAGCTTTATAACAAACTGATTTTCAATAATAATTTTGACCATAAATTTTAACCCGCTTTAATTTCCGGGCAAATTACGCAGTAAGCAGGCTGCTTTTGACTAGCCCTTGCAATTTTTATTATCGGTGTAATTACTAAAACTGGTAGATATGATTCATATAATTTATCGCTGGGATAGCGTTGCCGCTAAAATCAAACAGCGCATTGTTTTCCCAACTGCTGCCTGTTCCCCACTGGTCGCCGTAACTGCAACTGATCCAATCGGGCGCCCAATACATAACACCTTTTCCACCGCCGGAAATTACTGCCTGAGTTAAGTCTTTCATATACTGGTACTGACCATCCTGTGTGATGGCATAACCGGACACCATGGCGGTAGCGCTGTTGGTATTGGTATAATTGTCTGCACCCGCTATTGTAAAAGGATAAGCCGTTTCAACAATTATAACATTTTTACCAGTGCCTGCTTTAAGCGCAGCGATGTTATTTTTTATACCTGCCATGTCGTTGATGGTACTCCATTGGGAATAGTGCGAAACGCCGATAATGTCAAAATCAGTTACACCTGCGGCAATAAGCTGCGTTGTAAAATAACCCGCATTTTGCAACTAGGCTACATGCAAAATGATTTGCGGCTTAACGGTGGAGCTTGCCGAAAAATCTCTCCCCGCATTTATTCCGCTGTTGAGTAAGGCAGCAAAAGAACTGTAATCATTATTGACAACTTTTCTCAATGGCCGGCAAATTCCCTTATTGGTTTCGTTACCTATCTGTATCATTTCCGGCGTGCAATTATTGTTCTTCAAATAAGTTAACACAGCAAGGGTATAATTATACAGGGAATCTTTTAGATCTGCCAAACCCAATCCTGTCCATGCGGCGGGCTTAGCGTGGCTTCCAGGATCGGCCCAGGTATCTGAATAATGGATATTGAGGTTAACGGCCATGCCAGCCGCTTTTGCCCGTTGTATTGTTTTGGTAACGTCGTTTAAATCGCTGTACAATTTTCCACCATTGAGCGGAGCGAGCCATTGCGGGTTGTGCCAAAGCCTTACCCGCACAGTATTGGTTCCATGATTTTTAAAAATGATAACCGGATCAGTGATTTTATTTGAATCTTTGTACACTGCACCATCATCCCGCAATTGGTTGGTAAAAGAAAGATCTGCGCCCATGGCAAAATCTGTCCATGCATATAATTTTGTGGTAGCAGGTAGCGCAACGGGTGTATTGGCGGGTTTTTTTTACAGGCGTAAAAATGGCCTGCAAATAGCCGCAGAAACAATATCGTCAATTTAATAGACTTCATAAAATGTCACGTCTTTTATTAAGATTGCTTCTGCCAAGATGTAATAGGTTAGAAATCAATACCCACCCATTTTTTTTGCTTTTTTTCGTATTTCTCGTAATTAAATTTGTACAGTTTTCCCGGGCGGTGAGGCGTATCCTGTTCCATTTCGTTCAGGTCAATCAATAAATCCATGGTAAAGAATTTTTTCCGGAAATTCCTTCTGTCCATCTTTACATCAAGTATAGCTTCGTACAAATTCTGCAGGTCGCGAAGGGAAAACTTTTTTGGTAATAAATTAAAACCAAGTGGATGCTCCTGCACTCTTTTTTGTAATTGTTTTAAGCATGTCTGAAATATTTGCTGATGATCGAATGCCATCTCTTTCACATTTTTTATATCATGCCAATGCAATTCATTATCTAAAATATTTATTTTATGGTGCTGCACATTTATCAATGAACAATAAGTTACTGTAACTACCCGGCCGGCCGGGTGACGGTCAACGGTTCCAAAGGTATGCACCTGTTCCAGGTAAACATCGCTTAACCCTGTGCGTTGTTTTAATATACGATACGCTGCCGCATCCAGGTCTTCTTTTGGCAAAACCAAATCTCCCAGCAATGACCATTTACCTGCGTATTTTTTCAGATCGCTTCGTATAAGCAATACTTTCAGTTTGTTTTCATCGAACCCAAAAATAACGCAATCA
>JANYFI010000181.1 GCA_025362765.1 Ferruginibacter sp.
AGTACGTTATCACCGGCGGCGCAGGCCATATATCTGCAGCACTCACAGAAAAATTATTAAAAGCCGGTCACTATGTTACTGTCATTGGCCGCAATGAAGCAAATTTAAAATCACTTACCAGCCTGGGAGCCATTGCTGCAACCGGCTCGCTGGAAGATATCACTTTTTTAACAGCCGCTTTTGCAGACGCTGATGCAGTATTCTCCATGATTCCTCCCAATTTTGCAACGGAAAATTTCAGGCACTATCAAAATACAATTGCCAGAAATTATGTGTCAGCCATTGTCGCCAATCATGTAAAAAACGTAGTGGTACTTAGTAGTATTGGTGCGCATATGGGCAATGGCGCCGGCCCGGTTGACGGCCTGGCAGATTATGAAGGGTTGCTCCATGAGCTAAACGGCGTTAATATCAAAGTGCTGCGCCCATCTTATTTTATGTATAATTTGTTTGGCATGATTCCTTTAATCAATCAGATGCAGATTATGGGAAGCAACTTTGGCGGCGCTGAAGAAAAATTAGTGCTGGTGCATACCAGTGACATTGCCGCAGCAGCGGCGGAAGAATTACTGGCGTTGAATTTTAAAGACTATTCTGTAAGGTATGTCGCCGGTGACGAAAGAACGCCTGATGAAATTGCACATGTATTAAGCGCCGCAATTAATAAACCTGGCATTCCATGGGTAGTATTTTCTGACGAACAGGCGTTGGCGGGCATGAAACAGGCGGGTTTGAATGAAACAATGGCGGAAGAATATGCCACTATGGGCAAGGCTTTGCGGGAAGGAAAAATGCAGGAAGACTACTGGAATAACCGCCCGGTACTAAGCAATATTAAACTGGAGGATTTTGCAAAAGAGTTTGCTGCGGCTTATAACAAGCAGTAAATAATTTACAACCACATTTTTTGCAAGATTAAAATGGTATCAAATTGGTGGTTGAAGCTAATATCTCATCATTAAAAAAAAAATTATGAAAGCAGGTATAATAGGAAGCGGCATTGTTGGCCGGGTGCTGGCTTCCGCACTTTTAAAAGAGGGGAACGAGGTAATGCTCGGAACCAGGAATACGGCAAAAGAAGAAGTTGTAAAATGGAAGTCAGAAAACCCAGGCGGTAACGTTGGTACGTTTGACGAAGCAGCGGCTTTTGGCGAACTGATTATTTTAGCAACCAAGGGAACCGTTGCCGCAGATGCCGTACGATTGGCTGGTCCGGCTAATTTTACAGGCAAAACAGTCATTGATACTACCAACCCCATTGCGGCTGCTCCTCCGGTAAAAGGCGTATTGCAATACTTTACTTCGCCCAATCAATCGCTGATGGAATCGTTGCAGGAATTACTTCCGGAAGCTCATCTGGTAAAGGCATTTAACAGTGTTGGCGCTTACAAAATGTATAAGCCCGATTACAAAGGAATTGTACCTACCATGTTTATATGCGGAAACAATGAAGCGGCAAAAAAAACAGTCACCTCTATCTTGACAATATTTGGCTGGGAAACGGAAGACCTTGGCAAAATAGAAGCGGCCAGGGCCATTGAACCGCTTGCCATGTTATGGTGTATACCGGGGATGCTGAATAACCAATGGACACATGCTTTTAAATTATTGAAGCAGTAACATGCTGAAAATAAAAATCCCTCCGGCCAATGTGCGGAGGGATTTTTGTATAAATTGACTACTTGGATTTTACATTGATCGCTACCCTACGGTTCATGGCTTTACCTTCTGTAGTAGCATTATCACCTATTGGAAATTGCGGTCCGTAGCCTTTTGCTCCGGTAACAGCAGTTGCAGCAGCGCCCATTTTTTTCAATGCAACAACAACAGCTTCTGCCCTTTTTTGCGAAAGCGTAGTATTGAAGACCGAATCGCCTACATTGTCTGTATAACCGCCTAATTTGAAACTGGCTGCAGGAAAAGCTTTGCTGATGGCCACTACATTTTTTAATTGTGCTGAACTGGCAGAATCAATTTTGGAACCGCCCGTTATAAATCGCACATTGGTAAATTCAAACCAATTACCTTTTACTGTATCAATTTTTGCTGTAGAATCTGATAAAAATTTGTATAACCTGTTTTCGGTTGAATTTTCTCCTACAGTTAATTTACCTGCTCCATTTGGTAAATCAATCGTAATTGTTTTACCCAGGTCGTATATGTAGTTTCCGCTTGTATCTACTTTTCCGGTAACTGCCATGGCTGGTGCTTCTGCCGGTTTTTCCTGCCTGGTTGTTTCAGTAACAACCGAAGTTTCGTCAGTTCTGGTTTCCTTGGTTCCATACATATACCACGAAGCAGCGGCCAATAATACCAGCAACAATATAGGCACTAACCACTTTAGGCCGTTGCCTGCACTTTCCTCCGCGTCTTCGGTGTCGTGACTTACCGTTGGTACCTTCGGGTTAACAGAAACTATCGATGGCACTGCCGCACTGAAATATTCCTGCAAGTTTAAACCTGCTGGTATGGCATTGCTGATATTTTCTTTCTGACTGCTTAATAAGCTACTTAACCCACTGGCGGTTAAATTACTGGTACTGGGGTGTTTTCCCAAAAAGCCCATAACAACAGGCGCAATGATACCTAACAATGAACTGGCCGATGCAGAACGAATACCCGAAAATCCTGATAAAACAGTTGCCAAACCATTTACTTTTTCGCCGAAAATTGTATGCAGTACACCAGCGCCTTTTGCCAGCAAGCTGCTGCCGTCGGTTGCAAAAAAATCTGCGGGCACGGCATTGCCTTTGCTTTGCTCACCGGCCAGCTGGTAAATTTCGGCTGCACCTGCACTGGAAGAAGATTTATCCGCCAGCCCACCCAATATAGCTGGTATAATTCCGCTTAAGGCCTTTTTTACGCCCGTTTCGCTTTCACCTAAAAAAGAACCTGCCTTATCAACCAGCTCTCCCGGGATAAAGTTATTTGCTGCTTCAACTAAATTAAAAGACATACAGTTAAATTTTATTTTGAAGGATTATTTTCTGTAATTTATATTTGAATTTATACACTTTTTTACAAAAACCAAGTTTTGAACATAATTTATTAATATTGATAACCGCTCACCTCCTGCCACATCATATCACCATTAATAAAAAATCCGGTAGTGGCACAAAGAAGTAATCAGTAAGTTTGTTGTTCTATGCTACATAAAATATCAAAATATTGGGTTTGCCAGATTGCAGGCTGGACTGCCAGCCTGGCTATATCTGCGTTCTTCTATTTAACTTTATCAGTTAGAAAAGTAGATCACTATTTATTGATTATAACTATCAGTGTATTGCTGGGCGTTCTCATTACGCACCTCATGCGCATGGTAATACGGGAATATAAAGTATTGGAAAAACCAATTCTTGCACAGATTATTGATTTTATTCTGTTAACCATCGCCTTTGCGATAGTGTATGCCTGCACGGATGTTGCCATTGAAAATATTTTTAATTTAAGGGATACGGGCGGTCCAAAAATATCCCTGGCGAATGAAATTGCCCGTACAGCCATTAACAACCTTTTTTTACTGCTGATATGGAACCTGATTTATTATACCTACCATTATGTGGAACGGCTGATGCGGCAGGAAGTAAATACTTTAAAATTGCAATCAATTGTAAAGGAGCTGGAACTTAAGACCATTAAATCGCACATCAACCCCCATTTTATTTTTAACGCTTTAAACAGCATCAGGGCACTCGTTGACGAAAATCCAACCCGCGCAAGAACCGCCATTACCGAGTTAAGCAACATCCTGCGCAGCAGCATGCAGGCGGAAAAACTGGAAACAGTACCCCTGGAAAGGGAACTAAACATTGTGAAGGATTACCTTGCATTGGAGAAAATGCGTTTTGAAGAAAGACTGACTGTAGAAATGGATATTGATGAAGATACTTTAGGCCAACCCGTGCCTCCCATGATGTTGCAAACCCTGGTGGAAAATGCCATTAAACACGGCATCAGCAAAAGAATAAGTGGTGGCACCGTTAAAGTAATTTCTGATTTTGTAAATGACCACCACGAACTGGTAGTGCAAAATTCGGGACAGTTGAATGGCTATATAAATGAAGATGGTTTTGGCGTAAAAAGTACCCAATACAGGCTCAATTTATTATACCAGGGCAAAGCTACTTTTGAAATTAAAAATGCAGGGGCAGATATGGTAGAATCAAGAATCACTATGCCGGTAACTGCTTTTGTAAATATAAACCAGTAAACTATTATTATTATGCCCAGAGCTATTATTATTGATGATGAACGATTGGCAAGAAATGAATTAAAAAAACTATTGCTTGAATTTCCGGATGTGGAAGTAATAGATGAAGCAGCCAACGCTGCGGAAGGAATTGAAAAAATAGATGCCCTTAGTCCTGATCTGATTTTTCTTGATATTCAAATGCCAGGCAAAACCGGTTTTGATATGTTAACGGAATTAGACAAAGCTCCTCATGTAATTTTTACTACGGCATACGATGAATATGCTTTGAAGGCTTTTGAAGTAAATGCACTGGATTATTTAATGAAACCCATTGAACCAAAAAGACTGGCAGACGCTATACAAAAATTGCAACAGGCAGAAGAAAAAGAGCTGGCGGCCAACCAGGCATTTAACCGTGGCATGCTTACAGAAAATGACCAGGTGTTTGTAAAAGACGGCGAACGTTGCTGGTTTGTAAAATTATCGGAAGTGCGCCTGTTTGAAAGCGTTGGCAATTACGCCAAAGTATTTTTTTCGGGTAACAAACCACTCATTTTAAAGTCGCTGAATGCGCTGGAAGAAAGGCTGGATGAAAAAATATTTTTTAGGGCCAACCGAAAGCACATTGTAAATATGCGTATGATAGAAAAAATTGAACCTTATTTTAACGGTGGTTTATTGCTGGAAATAAGAGGTGGCGAAAAAGTAGAAGTAAGCAGAAGGCAGGCGGTAAAGTTTAAAGAAATGATGAGTTTGTAATAAACTGGCAAAAAAAATATTAACTCACCGTTACACCAGCACTGTGTACTGCGGCAGCCATTTCTTTTATCAGGGAGGCATCTTTTTCAATGGCGTTGCCTACAACGATTACATCGGCGCCAGCTTTGCAATTGAGGTAAACTTTTTCAGGCTCAGTAATACCGCCGCCAATAATCAGCGGCACTTCAATAGATTGAGCTACTTTTTCAATCATACTTTCGCTGATGGGGCGTTTTGCACCGCTGCCTGCATCCATGTAAATCAATTTCATCCCCAGCATTTCACCTGCCATTGCGGTACACATAGCAATTTCATTTTTGTCAGCCGGCAAGGGGCTGGCATTGGAAATATAAGAAACTGTTGTTGGCGCTCCTCCATCTACAACCATGTAACCAGTCGACATAATTTCAAGGCCGCTCTTTTTTACAATTGGGGCCGATACCACGTGCTGGCCAATCAGCAACTCGGGGTTGCGCCCGCTGATTAACGAAAGATACAACAGGGCGTCTGCGTATTTGCTTACCTGTGCGGTACTTCCCGGAAACAAAATAGTAGGAATAGAACAACTTTTTTTAATAATTTGAAGACATTCATCCAGATAATTCGAAATTACCAGGCTACCACCCACCAAAAAATAATCCACTTTTGCAGTTACAGCCAAAGCAGTCAACGTTTCCAGTTGCCGGTCATCCACTTTGTCAGGGTCAATTAAAACAGCAAATGATTTTTTGCCCAGCCGCTTGCGTTCCGTTAAAGAATGATATATACCTTTTAGCATCAACTGTTTTATTCGTTACCCTGCAAATGTAAAAATTTTAGGTTGATTAAAATTCTTATTACGCAGTAAAGATTGCAAATGAATGGTATAACATCGTTTCATTTGTATAAATGGGGTAAATTTGGTGATGGATATTGCTGCAGAAATAAAATTTAAAACCGCCCGCAGCGGAGGCAAAGGAGGGCAAAACGTAAACAAGGTTGAAACCATGGTAGAAGGGTATTGGCATATTAAAAACTCCGACCTGGTGAATGACGATCAAAAGCAATTGCTTACCCACAAGCTGGTAAACAAAATAAATGCCGACGGTAACCTGCTGGTAAAAAGCCAGGAAGAGCGCAGCCAGCTGGGAAACAAATTACTGGTTATTGAAAAGATGAATGCACTCGTTACAAAGGCATTGATTATTCCCAAAAAAAGGAAACCAACCAAACCAGGTAAAGCCGCGAAAGAAAAAAGAATCAATACCAAAAAGAAAGCGGGCGAAACAAAACAAACACGGATGAAAGTAAAATTGTAACCAATGAAAACAACATTGCGGCTTTTTGCTGTTTATTTCTCACTATTTTTTTTCGGTGTTGTTTCAGTCAAAGGGCAGCACCAACCGAACATAAAAATTACTTTTGTCAATTACACCAACGGCTACCCGCTGGTGCTGGACTCCGGTTTTACCAATTGCTGGAAGGAAAATTTTACTGTACAAGTTTTTAAATATTATATCAGCAATATTGGCTTGCAAACAACCGATCAACAAATACACCGGGAGCCTAACAGTTACCACCTGGTAGACGAAAGAGACAGCAATTCCAAAAGCTGGTCTTTTTATTTACCAGCCGCAAAATATGATAGCCTGTTTTTTTTAATTGGAGTAGATAGTTTGAAAAATGTTAGTGGTGCACAAACAGCTGCGCTGGATCCGTTAAACGGAATGTTCTGGACATGGAACAGCGGCTATATTATGTTTAAGATGGAAGGCAGCTCACCACAATCTTCCGTTATAAATAATAAGATGGAATATCATATTGGTGGTTTTTCAGGGGTAAATAGCACGCTTAAAAAAACACGACTTGCTTTAAGCGAAACTGCCATTTCGGTTTCTGACAAAAGCTTAACCGAAATTATAGTCCGCTTTGATATTGATAAAATCTGGCAGGCGGCCACCCCGATAAAAATTACAGACACACCCGTTTGCACAACACCAGGAACATTGGCTGCCGGCATTGCAGCTAATTATTCCCATGCTTTTGACATTATAAAAATTGTTCAGCAATAACGTTAACCAACCCATTTTTTGAAGTGTAAAATTATTATATCGTTGCTGGTGCTGGTTATTGTAGCTACGGCTTTTATACGGCAGCCTCCGCCGCACAAACTCACTTACCTGCAATTGGTAATACCCAAAGGCTGGCCCAGGCCTACCATAAATATTTTTGCCAACAACCCGCTTACTGAAGAAGGTTTTCAACTGGGTCGTAAACTATTTTACGATGCCCGGCTTAGCAGGGACAGTAATTTTTCCTGCGCCGGTTGCCACCAGCAGTTTGCTGCCTTTGCTACCTACGATCATGATTTTAGCCATGGATACAACAATAGTTTTACCACCCGCAACGCACCAGGCCTGTTTAATCTTGCCTGGCAAAAAGAATTGCACTGGGATGGCGGAGTAAATCATATAGAAGTACAACCCCTATCGCCTCTTACTGCTGAAAACGAAATGGCCACTACACTGGCCGATGTATTAAAAAAATTAAAAAGGGATACCAGCTATATCCGGCTTTTCAAAATCGCTTTTGCTGATGGCAGTATCAATAGCCAGCATTTATTAAAAGCATTGGCGCAATTTACCGGCAGCATACAATCGTATAACAGCAGGTATGACAAGGTAAAGCGTGGGGAAGATACTTTTACAGTAAGTGAAGCGGAAGGCTATAAGGTATTTTCGGCAAGGTGCAATAGTTGCCATACAGAGCCGCTGTTTACCGACAACTCCTTTCGCAACAACGGGCTATTCTTAAATAAAAAGCTGATGGATAAAGGACGGATGGGGATTACCGGCAACCCGATAGATTCATTAAAATTTAAGGTCCCAAGTCTTCGAAATATCCCGCTAACTTTTCCCTATATGCACGATGGCAGGTTGATTAATATCAGTAAGGTAATTGATCATTACCGTAACGGGATAGATACAGCCCAGCCAACGCTTGATCCGCTGTTGAAAAAAAGACTCGTCATCTCCAACCAGGAAAAAGTTGATTTGATGTCTTTTTTATTGACGTTGAAAGATGATGTACTAACGCATGACCCAAGGCTGAAACAACCCGATTAACGGTTGGGATCGCCTTTGTACCAGCGGAAAATAAACCACACAAAAGAAAAAAATGCAGGCAGTCCCAGCAAAGAAGGAACGGCTTTCATAAATTCTGTCATCTTAATTTTTGTGTCGGAAATGGTGCGGTCTATAAAAACATTATTAAGGGCAAAGCCAACCAGAGCGGTTGTCCAGCTTACTATTAGTAGTGGAAAAAGTATGCCGGCATCTACCATGCCATGTTCCCTCCAGATAAATACCCTATAAGTTGATGGCATTAAAAAAACGATGCAGAGCAAGACGCAAGACAAAATACTGAGCCACAAAGAAAATTTCCAGAGTTTCATAGGGTAGTAAAATATTGGTTGTAAAAAAATACGTGCAATATTGCTATTGCACGTATATATAAACGAATTATATAAAAAATTATTGCCTGCTCTTATCCTTGAGCGTTTGTAAAATCAACTGTTGTTTTTCCGATTCTGCCTTTAATGAAGCCTGTTTTTTCGAATTATCTTCAATATCATTCTCAATTTTACTTTTCTTTTTTTGCAGGTCTTCTCCGCTGGAAATCGCGTTGTTTAAATTATTGATCGCTTTTTTTACCACCCCATCCTGGTCGGCAATTTGCTCGCTCAAATCGTAAGCCGCCACCCTGGTGGTAAGGTTCTCCAGGTAAGTTTTTGCATTGCCAATCAGCGTGGCGTCAGTAGTGTCGCCAATAAATTTTTCGTAACCGGAAGATATCAGCATTGTTACTGTGGTAGCATCCTTTTCCTTTTTGCTTTTTCTATCTGTTTTAAAATACAAATCGTATATATCCGGGCCAAGTTCCGGCAGGCGAACACCTTTATAAGTCTGGTATCCTTTGGTATCTTTTCCTTTATAGCCTAATTTTTCAAAATAATCATTCAGCGATTTAGTCACCGTTTTTTCTGTGAAAGGCACGTTATATTCAATAGCGGGCTGCTGGGTTTTCTGGTACTCGGCTGTAACAAGCCTCGGTTGCGCCATGGCGACGGCAGTAAAAAAAACAACAGCGATCCACAGTAGGACAATTTTTTTCATAATCAGTTTTTATGTTTTGAAAGATAAAACTACAAAAAAAATATACGTTCACGGCAGAATATACAAAACACCCGCAATTGTAATAACACAATAGCCGGATAATTAAAATATATACAAGTAAATTTGTCCCTAAATAATTTTTAATTGAGCAATATTAAAAAGTTAGCGTCGCAAACCATGTGGTATGGCCTTAGTTCCATCGCCGCAAGGTTAATTAATTACCTGCTTACGCCCTACCTCACCTATTCTGAAAATATCAAAACTTCTGATTTTGGCAAAATGGCATTGATTTATGCGGCGCTTCCCATACTCAATATTCTGTTTACCTACGGCTTTGAAACAGCCTATTTCCGTTTCGCCTCCAAAGATGAAAATAAAGATACTATTTACAATACTGCATTTTTATCCCTCCTTTTTTCTACCATTGTTTTTACAAGCTTATTGTGGTTTTACCAAGCCGGTTTTGGATCCATTATTGGTCTTGCCAGCTATCCCGAAATCGTTCAATTAGGTATTTTAATTATAGCCTTTGATACCTTAAGTACTATTCCGTTTGCAAGGCTTCGCCAGCAAGGCCGTCCAATGAAATTTGCGTTTGTTAAAATCACCGGTATTCTCATCAATATCTTTTTCACCTGGTTTTTTATCAGTTATTGTTCACACGCCGTAAAGCAGGATGCCAATAGCTGGATAAGTATTTTTTACGATACCCGCATTAATCCAATTGTATATGTAGTGCTGGCCAACTTAATTCAATCTGTTGTAACCTTGCTTTTCTTATCAAGCGAAATTGCAGCTATCCGTTTTAAATTCAACACGAGATTGTGGAAAGAAATGATGGTGTATTCGTTGCCCCTGATTATTGTGGGCATGGGCGGTATGGTAAATGAAGTATTTGACCGGCTAATGCTAAAATGGTGGCTGCCGGGCACCAATGTACAAAGAGATGTACAAGTAGCTATTTACGGGGCCTGTTATAAATTGTCCATCCTCATCACACTGTTTATACAAGCCTTCCGCATGGGTGCAGAGCCCTTTTTTTTTAAACAGGCCGAAGGGCAAAACCCACAGCGCGTATTTGCCAGGGTAATGAAGTTCTTCGTTATTATTATTTGCCTCATGTTTTTAGCGGTGAGCCTCTACATGCCCATCTGGAAACATTTTATCGGCCCAAAATACTGGACTGGCTTATCAGTAGTGCCCATCCTGCTGCTGGCTAATATGTTTATTGGCATCTACTATAATTTAAGTGTGTGGTATAAGCTGGGCAACAAAACCAGTGCAGGCGCCTGGATAACTGTGGGCGGCGCAGCAATTACTACCATCATTAACTTTGTTTTCATCCCCCAATATAGTTACCATGCCTGCGCCTGGGCCACTTTTATTTGTTACGGCAGCATGATGGTTGCCTCGTTTGTGTGGGGGCAAAAAGAGTACCGAATACCTTACCCATGGAAAAAACTAGTGGCCTACATTGTAATAGTAGTGCTGTTATTTTTTGTGCACAAAGGCATTACCTCTTTTTGGCAAAACCCATTTTTTGGCATCACCATCGCTACCATTCTTACTGCTGCTTATTTATGGTTTATCGGCAATGTTGAAAAAAAGGAACTGCCACAACTTCCTGTTATCGGCAAGTATTTTAAGAAGCTGGCCTTGTAAATTTTTTTGTTTAAGCAAATGCTGCCTCCCTG